>CAMCQL010000111.1 GCA_945877005.1 Chryseobacterium gleum | reverse complement strand
GGCTCACTTTCAAAAATGGAATTCTCACCTGATTTAGTAATAATTGCATGAGAACCAAAACCAATTACCTTGTTTCGTACTTCATCTTGGAAACCTTTTACAACAGCTAACGTAATAATATTCACAAGCATAGCGATTGCAATACAGATAATTGAAATCTTAACAATCGGTTGGCTGACTTTTTTGCCGTCTACAACGTTTTTATTAACTTTACGAGCTATGAAGAATTCAGTATTCACAATTAATCTTTACAAAGTGCTAAGTTACACAAAGCTTTTGGCCTTAAAAAGATTTTTTTGGATTTTGATTCTTTTAGTCATTTCTAGTTTTTTTTACTTCTCTTTTCAATCGCCGAACCACTTTTCGAATGACTCTCAATTATTCAAAAAAAAACGGTTAATGGTTGGTGCAGAACGACTTGATTTATACTTTGATTCACTCGTAAACAAACGTGTTGCAATTGTTGGAAATCAAACATCTGTCATTGGAAAAACACATTTAGTTGATACACTCATTAATTTAGGAATACCGATTCAAAAAGTATTTTCGCCAGAACATGGCTTCAGAGGTCAAGCTGACAATGGAGAAAAAGTAGACAATGAACACGATGAAAAAACAGGCGTTGACGTGATTTCATTGTACGGAAACAACCGTAAACCTACTGCCCAACAATTAAGTGATGTTGACATTGTTGTGTTTGACATTCAAGATGTTGGAGTTCGATTTTACACGTACATTTCTACACTGCATTACATCATTGAAGCATGTGCAGAAAACAATATTCAATTGATCGTTTTAGACCGACCGAATCCAAACGCACATTACATTGATGGCCCAGTACTTAACATAAAAAACAAATCCTTTATTGGGATGCACCCAGTTCCAATTGTGTATGGAATGACCATTGGTGAATACGCATCCATGATAAATAATGAATGTTGGACAACGTGCCCAAAACCATGTGATTTGTTTGTAGTACCTTGTGCTAATTATTCACATACAACAAGATATTCGTTACCTGTAGCACCAAGCCCAAACCTTCGATCTGATTTGGCAGTTGCGCTTTATCCTAGTTTATGTTTGTTTGAAGGAACAACAGTCAGTATAGGCCGAGGAACTGAACAGCCTTTTGAAATATTTGGGCATCCACAATTCCCTCAAACTGATTTCCAATTTAAACCTGTATCAAGTTTTGGGTCAAAAAAACCAACGAACGAAAACAAAATTTGTTTTGGCTACAACCTGAAAACAATTGAAGAATTCAAAAACAATCAACTAAATATTGAATGGGTTTTGAAGGCAAGAACGCTTTTGGGAGATAGTTCGGTATTTATCGATCAACCTTCCTTTTTCGATCGACTCGCGGGAAATTCAGAGTTTAGAAAACAAGTAATAGCCAATAAAACTGATACTGAAATTAGAAAAACTTGGGAAGAAGATTTACACCATTTCAAATTGATTCGAAGAAAATACTTGATTTACAACTAATCTAATAGTTAGTTATTTTCTGTTTAATTTTCTCCGTAATTCGTTTATTTTTAGTATCCTTTATAGTTTCTTTGATTAAAGCATACGCCAATAAATTTCCTTGTAATTTGTATCCTTCTGTAGTAAAATGAAGGCGATCACTCTGTACCAATTTATTTCCTTCCCATTGTTCTAACGAAGCATCTCCCCCCATAATGTGATACAAATCCCAACAAGGAACGCCAATTTTAGTACTTACCCTTCGAATTGCATTGTTAACATCATTAATTTTAGGAGGTTTCATAGAATTGTAACGCGTATCAGGAGCTGTACTTAGTAAAATTGTAGTAGATGGGAAAATTGGTTGTAAATCCTTAATAAAATTTAAAAGTTGACGGTACAAATCTTCTTCTTGAACAAAAGAACGATAAGAATCATTCGTACCAAGTGAAATCAACAATATATCTGGTCGTAAAACAGTATATTGTTCTTTAAAATAAGGAGTGTTGTCAATAAATTCTTGCATTGTTGCTCCAGCAACACCAAATCGGTGATAGGTTACTCCCGATTTTTTTTCGCCATTTATGTTTATAGCATAAATCGGAATTCGATTGAAAAATAATTGAATATCAGCAACAGGGAAATTAAATTGTATGCGTGTTATAGAAGTGTTTTCAGCTACTTTTTTAGTAATAATCGATGCATTAGGCACCTCTTTCATAAAATCGTCTTCTGAAGAATGGTGAAGAATTGAAATACTACTAAAAGATTTAAATCTCCAATTTTTTTTAAAATGCAATCCACCATTGGCACCAGCTGGATATAGTGTTAACCCATTTATACCTAAAGGAATAGAGTCGATAGGTTGTTTTATTGTTGTTCGTCTCCAAGACATGATTGTATCAACCGGTAAATAACGTTCACTTCGTGGTTGAAAAAGGTGATATGGAAAAAACCAATCATTACCAGATGCACCAAACTCCTCTTTCAATGCCTTTTCTAGTTCACCACTTAAATGGCCCATCTCAATGTGTGAATCACCAATGTGAACAACAGTAAAAGTGCTGTCCTCATTTGATCTTAATTTAGAAATTTTATCAAAAAAAGGAGTTAACTTTTCTCGATTAGAAATGGTATCGCGCGCTAATAGATCGGAAGATAAGGTAGAAGAAAACAGACTATCTTTTACTTTGTAAGAAATAAAAGATACCAGAACAAGCGCGAGAAAAATCCATCTAAATTTCATTGCCTAAATTGTATGAACGAAAAATACAAACAATTTATTAACTTCACACCTTAGATACATTCAAATTTTCGATGAAATGAAAATTTATTCAAGTTTTGATGAAATTACTTTGATTAAATCTCCTATATTGACTATTGGGACTTTTGATGGCGTACACGTAGGTCATCAAAAAATAATTCATCAATTGAATACAACAGCAAAAGAAATTGGAGGTGAATCCGTTCTCTTCACTTTTTTTCCCCATCCTAGAATGGTATTAAACCCTACAGATCATGGGATAAAATTAATTCAAACGCAACAAGAAAAACTTAAAAAACTAGCCTCATTTGGGCTACAACACTTAATTATTTTACCTTTTACTTTAGAGTTTGCCGCTTTGGAAGCAGCAACATTTGTTGAAAAATATTTAGTTGAAAAATTAGCGATTCATACTTTGATCGTTGGTTATGATCATCAATTTGGAAAAAATAGAGAAGGAAATTTTAATTTTCTATGTGAACAAGGAAAAATATACGATTTTAAAGTAATTGAAATTCCTGCTCAAGATATTGATTCAGTTAACGTGAGTTCTTCAAAAATAAGAAAAGCAATAGTTCAAGGAGACCTCAGCACAGCCAATCATTATTTAAACGAAAAATATAGTTTAGAGGGAGAAGTAATAGCAGGTAAAAAATTAGGCCGCACCATAGGTTTTCCAACTGCGAACATCGGAAAAATTGATTCACTTAAACTCATTCCTGCAAAAGGTGTATATGCCGTAAAAATCGAACTTGAAAATGGAGAGATGTATGAGGGTATGCTAAATATTGGGTATCGACCTACTGTAAGTGAGTCAAAAGAACAAAGTGTAGAAGTTCATCTATTTAACTTCTCAAAGACACTATATGGAAAACGTATACGTGTATATTTTCACACAAAAGTAAGAGAAGAATTACATTTCGAATCGATTGAAGTATTAACAGAACAATTGAAAAAAGATGAAAAGTTTGTACGTAATTATTTTACTAGCATTAACAACTAACTTTTTCGTCTTATCTCAAGAAGATGATAAAGATTCGATTCACTATTTAACTTTAAGTGAAGCTAGGAATATTCCTGAAGATGAAGTTTATGCAATTGACTTATCTAAAATGAGACTTACCTTTATACCTAACGAAATAGTTAAATATAAAAATCTTCGTCATTTAAACTTATACAAAAACAAAATTGCCGAATTACCTGATTTTATCGTTGACTTTAAACACCTCATTGATTTAAATTTAGGTAAAAATCAACTGTCCGTTTTTCCTTCACTTCTTTGTAAAATGTCAAGTTTACGATTTCTAACATTGAATCAAAACAAATTTTCTTTAATCAGTGATTGTATTTCAAATTTATCAGATTTAGAATATATCGATCTTTGGGATACACCTATCGAGACTTTTCCAAATGCATTTTTATCAATGAGGAAATTGAAACAAATAGACATGCGTGGTGTAATTTATGGATTCAATTACCAACGTAAATGGACCAATCAATTGAGTTGGATGAAAATTGATTTCGACGCACCTTGTGATTGCAAGGACCGTTAATCCAGTCAAAATACACGTAATCAAATAAATAAAAATTTAAATAAAAAATTAACATTTTTTTTACCTTGGTAAATAAAAATTATTCTACATTTATTGAAAATTGTGTCAATCTAACAACGCTTCATTCATTTAAAAAATGATTTAAATGCTTCAAGTTATAACTGAATCATGATTCAAACTTTAAATTTTTATAAATGAAAAAAATCTTTTTTATTCTTGGCCTATTTTTAATCGCATCATGCTCCAAGTCAACTGGAACTTCGAAATCGTTCTCCTCAAGTGATTGCACGAGTACTATTTCCTATAAAACAGACATTCAGCCAATTATGAACTCCTATTGCACATCGTGCCATCAACCTAGCAATGCGAAAGGAGGTTATACATTAACTACTTATTCTGGTGTAACTAGCAATACCTCTAAAGTTTTGGCTTCAATGTTACACAATAGCGGTGCTAAAGCAATGCCAGAAAATGCTGACCAATTATCAGATGACTTACTTAAAAAAATGTATTGTTGGGTAAACCAAGGAGCAAAAAATAATTAAAATTAAATATGAAAAAATTAATTGCATTTTTAGTTTTCACAACAAGTTCATTAGTAATTAGCGCTCAAGAAGACACCACCTTATATGCTGAACCCATTTTCAAAGAAGAAGAGTCCAATGAAGTAGAAGATACTTATTTGTCTACTAGAATTGTAAATGGACACTCAATAGAAACCCTTAAAAAAGGAACATTAGAATTCCGGATTGAACATAGATTTGGAGATGCAGCTGGAGAATTTGGAGGAATTAATACACTTTACGGATTAGACAATGCTACTGATATTCGTTTTGCATTTGAATATGGCCTAACAAATAATCTAATGATAGGAGCTGGACGTAGCAGAGGTTCAGGAACACCTTATAGTGCATTATTAGATGGATTTATAAAATATAGAATAGTAAAACAAAACAAAACTACAATTCCTGTTTCAATCACTTATGTTGGTACAACAAGTTACTCTTACATGACAGCATCATCAATAGCAACAAACGTCTCTTATTTCCCAAAATGGTACCATCGTATGGCCTACTCCTCGCAATTAAACATTGCTAAGAAAATTCACAACAAACTAAGTATAGCGCTTATTCCAACGATGGTTTATAGAAATTATGTTGCTGCAGACGATCAAAACTTATTGTTTTCACTCGGATCTGCTGTCAATTATGCCATCAATTCGAAAGTAAATATTGGAATTGAATATTATACAAACTACCAGGAAGAAAATCTAAGATCCACTTATCAAAATAGTTTATCAATTGGTGTAGACTGGATAACTTTTGGACATAACTTCAAAGTATTCTTAACAAATTCAGCAGGATTTGGAGAAACTCAATTTATCCCTTACACTGATACAGATTGGTCGAAAGGACAATTTAGAATTGGTTTTTGTATTGGAAGAAAATATATGAAAGAATAAATTATTAAATCGATGAAAAATGAAAAATACACTTAAAATTGCATTCTCCGTTGGAATTACACTTTCAACTTTGGCTACAGTAAGTTGTTCGAAAGACAAAGTAACAATAACGCCAATCACCCCAATTGTTCAAGATACAACAACTAGTTTAGCGACAATCGCCACTGGAAAAATTACTCAGTACAAATCTGACAGTGTACTTATTGAATGTCAGATTACAAATGACGGAAAACTTCCAGTCTTAGCAAAAGGTGTCGTTTATGGTGAAACAGCAAATCCAACATTATTGAATTCAAAAACAATGAATGGTTCTGGAAAAGAAGCTTTCACTGCAGTCATTAAAAATGGATTAATACTAGGCAAAAGCTATTATGTGAAATCTTATGTAACCAACTCAAGAGGTACTGCTTATGGAAATGAATTGAAATTTACGGTAACAAATGACAACGTAGTTACAGTAAACTTACCAACCGTTTCTACTGAAAATGCAACTTCAATCACACAAACTTCTGCAACTATCTCTTCAACTGTTATTAGTGATGGAGGCGCTACCGTAACAGAAAGAGGTATCGTATTCAGTACTAGTACAAATCCAACAATTACGGATACAAAACTTACAAACACAGGTACGGGAATTGGAATTTTTTCAACGAATATTTCCAATTTATCCCCTTCAACCACCTACTTCGTAAGGGCTTACGCAACGAACTCAAAAGGCACAGCATATAGTACTCAAGTTTCGTTTACCACTTCCGCATTGGCAACATTCATTTCATACAAGAACGATATAGCTCCGATCTTAAGTTTACAATGTGTTGGTTGTCACAACAATCTAAACAACCATACTGGAGTTTCAAATTGGTCTTCAAAAGCTTTAACAGAAATGAAAAATGGTAATATGCCACCAAACGGTCAACTTCCA
>CAMCQL010000110.1 GCA_945877005.1 Chryseobacterium gleum | reverse complement strand
GGACTGAATCGGTAACTTATTATAAAAAAGCAATTGCTAAAATGCCAATGAGTATTGAAGCCAAATTGGGAATTGTGAATGCATTAGCAGGGCTAGATAAATGGGATGAAATTATTGCTATGTATCGTTCGATTTTAAAAATTGATCCTTACCACGCAATTGCAAATTATCGCTTGGCATTGATTTATTACAACCGATCTGATTTTGGAAATTCTTGGAAATATTTAAAAAACTACATCAATGTGTATCCATTTGATTTTGATGGCAATAGTCTTGCTGGATGGATTAAATACAGTGTCGGTAAGAAAGAGGAAGCGATTGTTTTTTTTAGAAAAGCATTGTTGGTGAATCCTTACGATACAAGTTTTAACAAAGTAATAGGAACAAACAAATAAAAAAGAAAAGTTATGTGGAAAAAATCAATTTTTTCGTTGGCTATCTGTACGATGGCAACGGTAACGAACGCGCAACAAACTACACAAGTAAACGCGGTGCAATTGGCATTCAAAAAAAGTTATGAATCAGAGTACAATTTAAAATATGCAAAAGCAATTGAGGAATTAACTCCTTTATATGATGCTAAATCTTATGAATTAAATCTTCGTTTGGGATGGTTAAATTATTTAAATATCAAGTATGTTTCGTCTGTAGAATTCTATAAAAAGTGCATTGAGCTTGCTCCAAAAAGTATTGAAGCTAAATTAGGATTAGTTTACCCTTTGGCAAGTTTAGAGCGCTGGGATGAGGTAATGGTTCAATACAATGAAATTTTAAAATTAGACCCTACGAATATGACAGCAAACTTTCAATTGGCATTGATCAATTACAATCGAAAAGACTATACGCAAGCACTTCCTTACATTACCACATATGTTACAAGTTATCCCTTTAATTTTGATGGTTTGAACCTTATTGGATGGATCCATTATGCATCTGGAAAAAAAGAGTTAGCAAAAAACTATTTTCAGAAAGCATTGCTTGTCAATCCATCGAGTAAAAACTACGAACTACTTCCAGAAATGAAGTGATTTTAGAATTAAAGAATATCTTTGAATAAAAAAAGCCAGGAGAAAACATTCCCCTGGCTTTTTTAGTGTTGAATATTAATTATTTAAGCTCCCCTTTTTTACTAGCGTTCGTCCAAGAGAAATCGGCGATTGTTGCAGAAGCACCTGCGCCTGTTATGAATTTTGCTGTAGCCAAATCTTGTTCAGTACCATCTAGCGCACATCCAGTTGCAGAACTGTTCATGTAAACTTTTGGTTTAGCTCCACCAATTAGATTAATTCCTTTAAAATTTAATTTACCATTTATCAAGTTCGTATAAGCATCCGTTTTAGTTGCACACGCAATTAAAGCATCAAAGTTAGCTCTGATTTTTAAATCTTTACCTGTTGCAGTTGTGTAATCAAATGTTACATTCTCTACAGTTCCTTGCGCTTTGTCTTTAAAATCTGCAGGATACCCTTCTGTACCTTCAGATTTTAATAATCCATTCTTGAATGTAAATAAACCTCCTTTGTTCGTAGTATTTTCAGGACCGTCTACTTCTAAACCTTTGTCAGTTCCGATTCCATCACCCTGAATTACCATAAAGTTTTCTAAAGTTCCAGAATAGTTTTGATCTATATCAATCGCATCATCCCCTTGGTAGTATACTAAGATGTTTTTCAAGTTCACTGATCCACCAAAACATTCAATTCCATCATCCATTGTTGCGTAAACTTCGATGTTTTCAATTTTAGTTCCGTTACCAACACCACCCAATGTCAAACCATTGATTTCGTTTCCTTCTCCGATTAGTGCACCACCATGTCTTAAAGAAACATAATTTAACACGCCAGAATTATCATCGATTTTAGACCCACCGTATTTTCCGTAATTTTCACTTGCTGGTATTCCTTCAATATTCCCTTCAATATCACCGGTAGCTGTACTTACAGGTGCATTTCCTAAAATAATTAAACCACCCCATTTTTGGTTGTCAGTTTTACCTAAATTGGTTCCTTTGAATTCACCAGTTTTAATATTGTCCAACGCAGAAGTAAAGATGATTGGCTTTAAAGCTGTTCCTTGCGCAACGATTTTAGCATCTCTAGCAATAATTAATGCAGAAGATAAAGTTCCAACCCCCTCTTTTCCTTTAATAATTGTTCCTGCTTGAATCGTCAATGTTGCACCTTCCTTCACAACTACTTTTCCTTCTAGGAAATAAACGCTGTCAGCATACCACGTTTCGTTTTTAGTTATAGAACCTGTTTTCGTTACTTCTTTCACACCTGCTGTAATTGGTGTAGTGGTAATTGGAGCAACTTCTTCTTTTTTACATGATGTTGTAATCATCGTTCCAACAATCATTGTACCTACTAATAGTTTAAAGTTTTTTTTGTTCATTTTTGTTTTTTTAGTTGGTACAAAGTTGTGTTGATTCAGTGAGCAGTGTGTTACATATTTTTTACTTAAAATTTAAGTCTATATTAATAAATCTTAATATTCATCCCGTTTGTTTAAGTAATGTTAAGATGATGTGATTTTAAATTAACATCTAATAAAAAAGCCTACTCTTTATAAGTAGGCTTAATATTTGGTTAATGATAATTATTAATCAATAAAAATAGATTTTAAACTGTTTAGAAAGTATAATTGTATTTTACAGAAAATTGTATTCCAGGTTGATAACTTGAATAGATTTCAGAGGTGCTTTTATAGGATTTGTATACATAGGCAATGCGATCATTCAATAAATTATTTGCACTTAATGTTATTTTTGAGTTTTTATTTTTTCCAAAACTTCTGTAACCATTGATGTTTAAGCTATTGAAAGGATCAGTATATACATCTGGAACTCTACCTGAAGAAATAACGGTTAATTGTTCCCCTTGTATATTGTAAGAAACGGTAATGTTTGATTCTGTTTCTGGTAAATCGTAGGAGATACTCGCATTTACAACATATGGAGATTGTCCTGCCATTGGTCGCGTTGTAGCTTGTGGCCCTTCTTCTACACGTCTGTTTTTCGATCTTAATTCAAACTCTGTTTGTCCTTTGTCATCTACAAATACCGATTTCAAATCCACTTTTGATGCAACAAAAGAAACATTCAAATTCATTGAAAATCTGCTAAGAAATGGAGAAGTTTCTTTTTTACCAAAGGCTTTTCTAAATTCGATTT
Organism: Chryseobacterium gleum; assembly: GCA_945877005.1. Taxonomy (GTDB): domain Bacteria; phylum Bacteroidota; class Bacteroidia; order Flavobacteriales_D; family Crocinitomicaceae; genus CANHVK01. The sequence goes on along the minus strand of CAMCQL010000110.1, from coordinate 3,522 downwards.
CTGTTCCTAAAATGCTTGCAAAACCTGAGTTTCTAGGCATAATATTGTTCGGTGCTGTCGCAAATGAAACCATTTCAATGTGTCCATCAAATTGTTTGTAAAATCCAGAGATTGCAAATAATTCTGTTCCGCTGAAGAAGTACTCAAAACGTGCATCAAAATTTGAAATGGTTGTTTGTTTCAAGTTAATATTCCCATTAAAGATTCTTTTGGTAATTGGATCATAAATTTGAGCTATTGATTTCTCTTTGAATGATGGGCGTGCAACAGTGTTACCAGCTCCAAGTCTAAACGTTATTTTTTCACTAACCAAAAAATTCAGGTTGGCGGAAGGTAAAATATTTGTCTCGTCCAATGTTTGTTTATTTAGATATTTTAAACTTCCTGTATTGTTTTGTCCATTGTAAAACATCCCTGCATTTTCAACCCTAACGCCATAAGACATCGATAAGAACTTTTTAATCGGGTGATTTAGCATTAAAAATCCACCAATCACATTTTGACTCGCTGAAAAATTATTTGCTGGCTCGTAATTTCCTATTGTGTATGTACCTTGTCTTGTTTCAGGGTTCCAAATGTTTTCAGTTGTTAAAAAACTATTTGGATCAAAATTGATGTCACTTAAATTCCTTGGACGGTGTTTGTATGAATAGACATTGAAATCCCTCCATTTCAACGTTCCTGATATACCAGATTTTAAAGAAGTTTTTTCAGTGAATTTGTAAATAATTTCTCCTTTGAATGATTCTGTTTTTTCATCCAAATTTCTCCAGAAGCGATCAATCCCTGCTCCTGTACCTGTACTTAAAGTTGTATCGCCATTTGTCACAGATATTTTTGTTTCTCTGAAGTCTGGTTCGTACACATTGGAAATTGAAAATGCATTTGACCAATTTATTTCCGCTCTGTTCAGTTTGTGTGATCCTGAAATCATTCCGGTACTCAATCTTCTGGAAGAATAGGTCAAAATGTTCTCTACTAATGTTGAAACGTTTCCATTGTAATCATTGCTTTCTCTTAACATTCCACTTGATTCACCATTTTGTGTGTGCAATCCGGTCAATTGGAATGAATTTTTTTTGTAGTTCACACTTAAGGATGCCAATGAGCTCCAATTTACAGCGTTTTTACCGATTTTACCTTTACGAGCAGACCATTTAATAAGGTTGTTATTTGCTAGATTATCGTCTTTTAAAAATTCATTTGTTTCATAATTATCATAGAAGATATTATCGTTAGAATAGTTGATTGACCCGAAGTATCCGATTGATAAATCTGCATTTTTAGTGATTTGATTACCATGATTCAATGAAAATGAACCATTAGGTAGTGCAGTCATTGTTTTCACGCCTAATTCTTTGTTAAAAGATTGGGTTATTTTTTGAAGATTTGGGTCAGCCATTACTTCATCTGGAATTTTTGTTCTAGAATTTATTGGTAATTGTCGCATTCCATCGTCAAAGCCCAACCAGTCTGTGCTGCTTTTTGAATACAAAACAAATTCTTTGTTAAAATGCATGTTGGGATTGTAATCGAGACCCAATCCTATTTGTGTGGTTTTTTTTGCTGGAAATTTTTTGGTGACAATGTTTACAATTCCTCCTGCAAAATCTCCATACAAGTCTGCAGAGGCTGTTTTTGAAACGTTTAAATTATCAACGATGGAAGTAGGGAAGATGTCTAATTGAATTGCGTTTACATCTGGATCCAAACCAGGAATCGTTAATCCATTCAATGTTGTTTGTGTGTATCTGTCTCCTAACCCTCTCACAAACACATATTTTCCATTTTGTATAGTAACACCCGTAATCCTTTTTACCGCTCCTGAAACATCTGAGTCTCCTGCTTTTTTAATGGATTGGGCTGAAATTCCGTCAGATACAACGGCTGCATTTTTCCGATCTAAGAGTATCGACGCTTCTGAATCTCTTCGCATTGTAGCTTTTACCACCACTTCTTGTTGCTCACTGATTGCTGCTTGTAGTCCAAAATTTATGGTAGTAGAAGGCGCTTCAGAAGAAAGTGTCACTGTTTCTTTTTTTGGCACAAAAGTGGCATATTTTGTAGTAATGGTATAGGTTCCGAACTGTAAGCCTTTCATACTATATTTACCGTCAAAATCGGTCATTGTCATTTTTGTGACACCATTCCCTTCAATAGTAATTTTTACTCCTGGTAATGTTTCTTTCGTTGATTCATCACTAATAACACCATTAACTTCTCCTTGTTGAGCAAATAGAGCTACTGACAATAAGTTAAATAGTAGGAACAGAACTTTTTTGTGCATAATAATTTCAATTTTACGTCACAAAAGTCTTTCTTATATTCTTGTTTAATATTATTGAAATGTTAAGCAATGGTTAATGGAGGTTATTATTTATTAATAGGCTATTAATTAAAAATGTTTTTAATTTTAATAAACCAAAAAAAAGCCCCTATTTGGAGCTTTAATTTTTGATGTATAAATGTTAGAAGTTTGGAGAAAGGTCGTGAGAAATATAGAAATCTTCAATGTATTTCACCGCTTCATCTGCTGTGTCTACCACTTTGAATAAATCTAAATCTTCAGGTGAAATGTTTGCTTCTTGTTCCAGCATTGCTGATTTAATCCATGAAATCAAACCGTCCCAATAAGTGTGACCAATCAACACTACTGGTCGTTTATTTATTTTTTTAGTTTGTATCAGTGTTAACGCTTCAAATAATTCATCCAAAGTCCCTAGGCCACCTGGAAGAATAACAAATCCTTGCGAATATTTAACAAAAATCACTTTTCTAACAAAGAAATAATCAAATTCTAGGTTATGTTCTTGATCGATGTACGGATTGTGATTTTGTTCAAATGGTAAATCTATGTTTAATCCTACTGATTTTCCTTTACCTTCTTGAGCGCCTTTATTTGCGGCTTCCATTATTCCTGGTCCTCCTCCAGTTATGATGCCATAACCTGCTTTTGCGAGCTTTTCTGCAACTTCTATACCTAATTGATAATAAGTGTTTTCTGGTTTCGTTCTTGCTGAACCGAAAATTGAAATACATGGACCAATTTTAGCCATTCGTTCGTATCCCTCTACAAATTCAGACATTATTTTAAATATTGCCCAGCTATCGTTTGTCTTGATTTCTGCCCAGTCTTTTCGTATCTTGTTCATGACATTTCATATTTACTATATGTAATGTAACGTTTTTTTAGTTCATTTGTTGTTTTTCGAATTCTTTTTTTAAGTAATGAGCAGTATGGGATGTGATTTTTTTTGAACGTACCATCTCTTTTGGGCTTCCACTGAATATAAGTTGACCACCGTTTTTACCACCTTCCAATCCGATATCTATGATGTAATCCGCAACTTTGATAATGTCTAAGTTGTGTTCTATTACGACAATTGTATTTCCTTCATCAACCAAACGTTGCAGTACTTCTAACAGCATTCGAATGTCTTCAAAATGCAATCCTGTAGATGGTTCGTCCATGATGTAAATTGTCTTACCTGTTCCTTTTTTGCATAATTCACTGGCTAATTT
>CAMCQL010000109.1 GCA_945877005.1 Chryseobacterium gleum | reverse complement strand
TACAGCGCAGATTCCGATGCCATTATCACGAAAGGAATAATTGGCTTGTTAATTCGCGTAATGAACCATCAAACACCAGAAGAAATCGCCTCAAGTGACTTATTCTTTATATCAGAGATTGGATTACAAGAACACCTATCACCTACCCGATCTAACGGATTGGTTGGCATGGTAAAGAAAATGAAAATTGAAGCCATCAAAAGTTTAAATCAATAAAATGAGCGAAGAGAAAATTGATATGCATGAGTTAGAAGGCAAAATTGTTGCCATAATGAAAACAATTTATGACCCTGAAATACCTGTTGATGTTTTCGAATTGGGATTGATCTATAGTGTCAAAATTTCCGATGAATACCATGTTGATATTGAAATGACCCTTACCTCTCCTAATTGTCCAGTAGCTGAAACCTTACCCAAAGAAGTTGAAGATAAAGTGGCTAGTGTTGAAGGCGTTGAAAGTGCTAAAGTACATATCGTATTCGATCCACCTTGGGACAAAGATATGATGAGCGAAGAAGCGAAGCTTGAATTGGGATTCCTTTAATTTTAAGGAATATCATCCAGCTTCTTGAAGCGCACACAACTTTTTCCCATATCCAATTTTTGCTTACTATGTTTTGAGTATTCGGCAATAAACCAATTTATTTTCTAAAATTTTTATTTCAAGTTTAAGGGTCAAGATTAAGATGCTTTCAGATTTTTAAACATTCGTATAGTCTCAATTTATTTAAAAAAAGAAAACCTAACAGAAACTGTTATTTTTTTTTTGTTATTTTGCTTAATGATGTATTTGAATCGAAAGAGCTTTTTAGTTTTTGTTTTTGTTGGTAGTTTTTTGTTGGTAAAAGGGCAATCTACCATCGATACTGTAAATATAAAAAATGCGTTGGGATATGGAATTTCTAATTCATATGTTCAATATGACAAAAACACATTAGAATGGTATCAAAAAGAGGCAATCTTTCCCTTTTTTGAAAAGTTGAAAAAATCTTCGGAGAAGAAAGTTAAAATCTTACATATTGGAGACTCACACATACAACCTGATAAAGGAACAGGTGTAACCAGAAATAAATTACAAAAGCTATTTGGATTTGGTGGGCGAGGTTTAATTTTTCCTTATCAATTAGCAGGTACTGCTTCCGCCTATGATTATAAAGCATACGGATTCGGAAATTGGTTATCTTCAAAGAACGTGGAATTTAAACCTAAATTGAATTTAGGTTTAAGTGGAATTACCGTATTTACGCAAGATACCTTAGCTGGATTTAAGATTATTTTTGATAAAACTCAAGCATCTATTCATCCAAATTTTCGAAAAATTAAAATTTATTGTCACAAAAGTAACGAGAGTTTTAATTTAAAATTTTCTACTAATTCATCTGAAAAATCAATCATGCTAAATTGCAGCAATAATGACGGTTTGCCATACGTTGAATTTGAAATTCCAAAAGCATCCGATACATTGATAATCAGCGTGTTCAAAACAGATTCTAAACAATTGTATTTTGAATGTTATGGATTGGAAATAGAAAACATTGAAGACAAAGGAGTAGAATACATTAGTGTAGGAATTGCTGGAGCTGGGTATCAGAGTATCTTCCATCAAAATAAGATGAAAGAACAGCTGAAAGCGATGCAACCTGATTTGGTTATTTTTGATTTAGGTGTAAATAATTTTTTTAAAGGGTCATTTGATTACAAATATGTAATGGGTTCTTTGAATCAAATGATTCAATTGGTCCGTGAAATTTGTCCTGACGCATCTTTTTTAATACCTAATTCGCAAGATATGTACTATAAATCATCAAACATTGTGAACTGCAAAGAATACAGTATTTTGACTCGCTTAATTGCAAAAGAACAAGAGGTTGCTTTATATGATTATTACAATATTTCGGGCGGGGATCACTCCATGTTAAAGTGGTCAAAAGATGGCCTTTCCAATAAAGACCAATGTCATCTGAGTACTGCGGGATATAAATTTAAAGGAGAATTACTTTTTAATGCGATTATGAATAGTTATTTGAATTATTTGAAAAATAGTCCAGATAGTTGTGTTGTTTATAAAACAGAAAATGAAATGCTAAAAATAAGAAATTGGGAAATAAATAACTCTATAGCTAGTAATTGCAACCCAATTGAAGTCCTTGATAAATTAGAAAATTATAAAAAAACAAACAATTATATAAAATCACCCCCCCCAGTTAATGCCGCTAATAAACAAAATAATTTAGATGAGTTTATAATAATAAAAACTGGTGAAACATTGTCAATTTTAGCTGTACGTTATAATATTTCAGTGCAAGATTTGAAATTAATAAATGGCCTTAAATCAGATTTAATAAAAGTTGGTCAAAAGCTAAAAATAAGAAAATAAATTTTCAAGAATGAATAAGATATATTCACCTATTCTTTTGATTTTATGTATTCTAATACTATATCTATTAATTAACTCGTATAGTATTTTAGAATTGAAAATAATGGGACATAGTTTGAAACAAAATCAATTGAAAGAATATTTTACATCCCTTTCAATTGATAAAGAAAAAAAAACTTTGAATGAATTAAAGACTATTAAGAAAGGAACGAATTCACCCAAAATAATTCATGATATAGATACAAGTTCTCAAAGAATTTTATTGATTGGAGATTCAATGTTGGAGGGTTTAGGCCCAAGATTAAATGATTATTGCGAAGAGAATAATCACAAACTCTCTCAAATTATATGGTATTCATCAAATACAATGTGGTATGGAAACAGTGATACAATTTCATATTATATTAAAAAAATCAAACCAACCTACATTATCCTTGTAATCGGAAGCGGTGATGTTATTGCGGACAATGTTCTTGCCAAAAGAAAACCATATGTTGATGAGATTCTAAACCAAATAAAGGGATATAATTATGTTTGGGTAGGCCCCCCAAATTGGAGAAAAGATAGTGGTATAAATGAATTGATCGAAAATTCAGTAGAGGATGGTACTTTTTTCTTATCGAAGGATTTAACTTTTGAAAGAAATAAAGATGGTGTGCATCCAACGCGTGCATCCGCAGCAAAATGGATGGATGTAATTGCTTCTTTTATCATGAAAAAAAGTAAATATCCAATTATATTAAAAACACCAAAAAATAAAGCAAAAAAAAGATCAACCCTATATCTTTTATCTCCAAAACCACCCGTAATCTAGCATGACGTCTTTTCAAACCATTTTTCAAAATATAATCAGTTTTGATAATTTGAATCCTATTTCGCTTATCAATGGTTATTTTTTATTTGCTTTTACGCTATTCTTATTGGTATATAGTTTTACACATAAGAATGTCGAGCTAAGAAAATGGACGTTAATAATATTTAATTTACTTTTTTACTATAAATTGACTGGGTATTTAGCGGGCGTTGTTCTATTACCCGCTTTGGTTGATTATTTCGTGGCTAGAAAAATGGGAACAATTAGTTCTGAACTAAAAAAAAGAATACTTCTCACTTGTTCTGTTGGTCTTAGCTTATGTCTTCTGATTTATTTTAAATACAGTAATTTCTTTATTGAGCTTGTTAATGAAATTAATGGGTCATCTTTTACAACCTTAAAAATTATTATTCCAATTGGTATTTCTTTTTATGTTTTTAGAACTATAAGTTATGTGTTGGATGTATATAATGAAAAGATCGAAGCGGTAGAAAACTTCAGCGATTATTTGGTATACATGACTTTTTTTCCGTTAATGATTTCAGGCCCAATAACTCGAGCTGAAAAATTTATCCCACAGTTAAAAGAAGATAATACGGTTTCAAAAGAGCATGTTAATTCTGGCTTTTATTTGATTATGAAAGGATTAATCAAAAAAGTTATTTTTGCTGATTATCTTAGTATTTATGTTGCTACCATTTTTACAGCACCAGAAGGATATACCGGTATTGAGAATGTCGTGGCAATCATTTGTTTTTCAATTCAATTATACTTAGATTTCTCAGGATATTCAGACATCGCTACAGGAATAGCTAAGATCTTAGGTTTTGATATTGGAATAAATTTTAACCAACCGTTTAAGGCAAGGAGTATTTCTGATTTTTGGAGAAGGTGGCACATTTCATTATCAGACTGGTTAAAAGATTATATATTCTCTCCACTCAATTTTTATTTTCGCAATATGAAGATTTGGGGAGCAATTTTAGCAATGTTTGTTACATTTTTCATTTGTGGAATTTGGCACGGAACCACATTAATATTTATTTTATTTGGAATTACACATGGAACTGTATTATCCTGGGAACTGAAAAAAAGAAACGTTTTTATTAATAAGAAAAATTGGTTGGTTTCAATATTTATGAATCATTTATATTGGCTCCTTACGTTTTCTTTCGTAACAATTACAATGATGGCAATGAGGGTAGATACTGTTTCAACAGCATATGGTTTTATTCGTAAAATATGGACGGATCCGGGTTTTCAAAACACACATTTATTTTTTGAGGTACAAATGGCATTCACATGTATGTTTATCTTGTCAATAATTTTAGTTTTTCTACCAACAAGACTGAAAGAAAAAATTCAACTTTATTATCTTCGATCCAGCCTTCTGATTAAAATTCTTTTGATTTTATTTATAACCCAAATTGCCATTGAACTGCAAAATCAAAATATTGTTCCTTTTATTTATGCACAGTATTAAGGAACCGAAAATACATGTAGCTAGTTTATTCAAATTTTGTAATAATTATTGATATCAAGTCGCCAACATTTTTCATCTTATTTAGTTCTTTAAGTTTAAATCTAATAGCTAAAACTGCCTCAATCTCTGAGATTAATAACATATGAGATAATGAATCCCAATTATCCACATTGTTAGCAGAAAGCTCATCTACAATAACTATAGTGGGATTATTCAATACCTTTCTAAAAACAGGGGTTATTTTTTCAATAATTGCATTTCTTTCCATAGAATTAAAAATTTAGTTTTAGTTTAAAAAAAATTTATAAGATATTTATAATATCTTTTTTAATAATAGTTTTCTTGATGATGGGAATATCTTGGTAATTTCATTTTTAAAAGATTCCTTAGTAGAAATCACGGTAAATCCTGCCTTTTCGTATGTTTTAAGTGAAGGAATATTACAACTAAAAATCTGAGCATACACTTCCGTAGCCAATGGATAGTCATTATGAAATTCCTCCAGAAGTTTTTGAGTCAATAAACCAAGCAGTTTATTCCCCCTAAATTCTTCAGCTACATAACCCGCACCAATTTGAAACGTATTTGGAATATAATCAAAGTGAAAATCCTTTGTATATTTTAACAATGTAGCAGCTTTTTCAAAGCTTTTAGGTGGCAAATAATAGTTCAATAGATTACCTTTTAAAATGGCAGAGGGAATTCCATTAGCATTTTCTAACCAACCACTAAGTGCTGCGGCTGTTTGTCCATTTATTTCTGCAATCAAAAAGCTAGAAATGGATATTTCGCAATCATCAATTTCTTCAGATAACATCTCTGAAATAAAAGTTGTTATTTCATTATTGTTTAATCCAAATAAAGTTGAGTAACTTAAAACTTCGGTTCCACTCTTTTCTGCTTCAATGATCGATTTTGTAATAAAAGGAATATCGTTTATTGTAGCTCTTCTAATATTTAAAGTATTCATTTCATAGAATTTAATTCCAATGATAAAGATTTTCTGTCTATTTTTTCAACTGCGTTCATTGATTATTGCTAAATTACTAATTATTTAATGTAATCCGTGTTTCCATTTAAATGGGCCTCTGACGCACTTCGAAATATTAAATCTATGCGCTTGGCTAAATCTATATCTTTACTGGTAATAGATGCTGACGTATGCGTTTGCAAGTTCACACGAACATGATTATTCGTGTTTTCCCAATTGGGGTGATGATCCATTTCTTCGCACACTAAAGCAACTTCGCTCATAAATGAAAAAGCCGATGTAAAATCGTTAAATTTAAAATCCCTGTTCAAGAAATTTTCTTTTTCTGACCATTCAGGGAGAACTTGACCTATAAGTAGTGACAAACTTTTTTTTTCGTTAGATTCCATTACAAATTTTTTGTAAAATTACGTTAAAAATGATTTTAATGTTTAAAAGAATAATTGAAAATTAAATGATATTAATTTAAGTTTAATCATAGGGTAATTCTCTTGAATAATCGTTGATGTCGTTTATATCTTCCCACGAAAATCCGTTCAATAAATCCACTTCACCGTCTGAGTAAATTAAAAATTGAAACGTTCTTTCATAAGAACTGGAGGAGGCAATTACAACACAATCTGAATATAGGGAAATGCTTAGCGGACGCGAACGATTCACTTTATTAAACGTTTCTAATGGCTCGACATTTTTTGATTGAGGTGAAATGTAAATGAAGGATTGAAGTAAAGGAAAGTGTTTTTGAATAAACTTTTGAGTATAAAACCCTTCTACCTTTAGGTCCCAATTGTAATAGCCACTTTCTGATTTTAATTGAGTGGTACGCCAGCCATTTTTCTCAAAAGCGGTAATAACTTCCTTTACATATTTATCAGTCATATCGCCTTTTACGAGCCCCGTTAAATAAACTGCTGGCAACCGAAAACTGATTACTTGACCTGTGATTTGATGTCCAGGAAAAGGAAAAGGAGCGTATTTCGACCATGTATCAAATAAATATAGGTAATAGCTTGCTATAGAATCCACCTGTTTTTTCGTGTAGTATAAC
>CAMCQL010000108.1 GCA_945877005.1 Chryseobacterium gleum | reverse complement strand
GAAATACTCTTTATTTTTGTTGGGAAAGTAGTGACTGGAAATTCTAGTTCGAGAATGGTATCGTCCTCAGTGAAGTATTGGGTTAAATCTTCTGGTAGAATTTCTTCCAAACTCCATTTTTCGTTGATTAAATCTATGGAAGGATCAATTTCGTTTTTGAGCATTTTCTGCCAGTTTGTTTTATCTGTGAAATGCTCTTTAAGTGCGACTTCCAATACTCCGGCCAAATAACGATTGGGTGTTTCAGCTACTTTTATGATTCTGTGAGCTCCTTGGTCGATCCATCTTGTTGGAATTTGAGTGGATCGAGTGACACCTACTTTTGTGCTGTCGGTTGAAGCGAGGTAAACAACATGCGGTTGATTGTGATTGCGTTGTTCCCATTCAATGTCTCTCCCTTCTCCAAGATGGGCACGACACAATTCTGGCTTAATGATGCACGGTGAAGCTTGTGCTGCAGAAGTAAAACATTTGTAACAAAACCCTTGTCCAAATGATGTCTTGGTGGATGAATCGCATTCGATGCATTGAATGTCTCCAGTCCAACGAATTTGAATTTTTTTACCAATTAATTCGTTTACGTTTATTGGAGTTTCTGCTTTTAGTATGTATTGAATCGGATTTCCTAATTCAACCTTCATTTTGGTAAGTTGAAATGCCATCGGTTAGTTGAGTTGATCAAGTTCTTCGTTTAAATTCTCCCAAGTTGCTACAATTTGATCCAATTCCCTTTTTAAAACTTCGTATTTTGAAAGTAACTGATTCGCCAACTCTTGGTTTGAGTAATCCACCAGTACAATTTCTTCGTTTAATTTTGCAATTGACTTTTCAAGAAATGTAATTTGCTCCTCTGATTTTTTAATTGTGTTTTGTAGTTGATTTTTTTGTTTTTTAAGTTCCTTATTTTCGGGAATTATTGTCTTTTTTTCAGTAGGAGTTTCCTTTTTGGCTTCTTTTTTGGGTTCGTTTATGACCAATTTTTTACTCAAGTATTCTTTGACATCGTAATGATATATTTTCAGTGTTTTGTCTTGTATGTCCCAAATTCGATTTGTTAATCCATCCAAAAATTCCCTGTCGTGAGATACAACGATGAATGTACCTTCGTAATTGATGAGCGCTCGTTTAAGTACTTCCTTGCTCTGAATGTCTAAGTGGTTGGTAGGTTCATCTAGAATTAAAAAATTACACGGACTTAGTAATAATTGACACAAAGCTAAACGTGTTCGTTCCCCACCTGAAAGAATAGCAACTTTTTTATCCACGTCTTCCCCAGAAAACAAAAATGTTCCTAAAATAGACCTTAAGTCTTTTCTAGCATCGCCTTCAGCCACCTCATCTACCGTTTCAAAAATAGTTTTTGAAGTATCGAGTTTCTCTGCTTGATCTTGTGCGAAATAAGTTATGTTTACATTGTGTCCGTAATTAATTTCTCCTTCTCCTTCAAGCGAACCCATGATTCGTTTCAATAGGGTAGACTTTCCCACACCGTTTGGTCCTAAAAGCGCGATTTTTTCACCTCTTCCAACTGTGATGTTGATGGATTTAAATATGGTTTTTTCTGGAAAACTTTTGCCGACATCGTTCATTTCTAGCACCCACTTACCAGGATGAATGCTTAATGGAAAAGAGATATTCATTTTTGCAACAGTATTGCTTTCCACCTCAATCAGTTCAGTGCGATCCAATTTTTTCATTAACGATTGAGCAAATGCTGCTTTATTTGCTTTTGCACGGAATTTATCGATGAGTTCTTTTGTTTCTTTAATTTCTTTCTCTTGCTGTTTTTTTGCATTTGTTAACCGTTCAATTTCTTCTTCTCTTTTGATTTTGTAAATTGAATAAGGGTAAGGATAATCTGCTATCTTTCCTCCCATAATTTCCAATGTACGTTTTGTAACATTGTCTAAAAAAAGTCGATCATGGGAAATTACAATTACAATTCCATCAAATTTTTGAAGGTAGTTTTCCAACCATCCGATTGAAATAATGTCCAAGTGATTGGTTGGCTCATCGAGCAAGATTACATCCGGTTTGTTAACCAATATTCTAGCAAGTTCTGCACGCATTTTCCATCCTCCCGAAAAAGATTTAAGGGGGCGTTCAAATTCATTTTTTTCAAATCCTAATCCTTCTAGTATCAGCGCGATTTTTTCTTCCCATTGAAACCCATCGTTCAATAAAAACATATCGTTCTTTTCATTCAATTCGTCCAACAATTGAAGGTAAGAGTCGCTTTCGTAATCGGTTCGTGTTGTTAGTTCTACATTGATCTCTTCAATCCGAGTGCGCAATTGATTTAATAATTCGTTGGAATAATAAATGAAATCAAACAATGATTTTGAAGTATCAATTTTGATATCTTGTGTCAAATAACCGATACTTGTGTCTTTTGGTGCATGAATTTTGCCTTCTGAAGGTTTTTCTCTTCCCGATAGTAGTTTTAATAATGTTGACTTTCCAGCACCATTTTTACCGGTGAGGCCAATTTTATCGCCTCTATTTATTTGTAAACTAACATCTTTGAAAAGATGTCCCTGTGGCAAAAACACCCCTAATTGAACTAAATTAATCATATGTGCAAAAATAGGAATTCGATTTGTATTCAAAGGAGATCTTTGTTCTTTTCCTTGATGAAAAGAACCAAAAATCAAGGCTGTGGTATTGTTTTTAAAGCGCAGCTTTCGGATTTACTGAAGATTTTCGCTTCGAGCGCTTTATTTTATTCATTCCTGAACTGCTGATTTTGTCGGTGATCTTCTGCGAGGCTACCAACAAAAGTCTAGCATTTCATTTCACGAATAAAAGCAAACAATCCCAAGGCCAGAGGTTATTCTGAATTGGTAGTTATAGTTTATTTGTGAAATTAATTTATCGTGATTTTGAGTTGATTTATTTTGAAAGGGAATCTTTGTTCTTTTCCTTGATGAAAAGAACCAAAAATCAAGGCTGTGGTATTGTTTTAAAGCGCAGCTTTCGTATTTACTGAAGATTTTCGCTTCGAGCGCTTTATTTTATTCATTCCTGAAATGCTGATTTTGTCGGTGATCTTCTGCGAAGCTACCAACAAAATTCTAGCATTTCAGTTCGTTCACAAAACCCAACAATACCAAGGCCAGAGGTAATAATGTAATAGTGATTTATAATTCAACGAATGAAATCAATTTATGGTTGTTTAAGTCTAATGTCAAATAAAACCGATTACTTAAGACTCTGATAACTAATTGAAAACACTTCCCTCGTGACTAAAGACTGACGACTAAAACGCTAATGCCTATTGCCTGTTTACCTATTGCCTCTCTTGCAAAAAGTAATAAAGCGTTAAAATAATAACTGAACTGATGACTTAATACAACAATCATTAATTTTTTAACTTATATTTAGGCTCAAAATTTAGTGATTATGTTTGGAAAAGATGAATTTAGAAAGTATGCAACAAAGCATGTAGGTATAAGTAGCATGCATTTAGAGAGTTATATTGAATCTTCGGTTACACCGTACATCATCGAAGAACGTCATTTGAACATGACTCAAATGGATGTTTTTTCGCGTTTGATGATGGATCGAATTATTTTTTTAGGAACTGGAATCAATGATCAGGTAGCGAATATAATTAACGCTCAATTATTGTTTTTGGAGTCTGTAGATGCAAAAAAAGATATCCAAATTTATTTGAATTCACCAGGTGGTTCTGTGTATGCAGGATTAGGAATCTACGATACAATGCAATACATTAAGCCAGATGTAGCAACAATTTGCACAGGAATGGCGGCTTCTATGGGAGCGGTATTAATGTGTGCAGGTACGGAAGGAAAAAGATCTGCTTTAAAACATTCAAGAGTAATGATTCACCAACCATTGGGTGGTGCTCAAGGTCAAGCTTCTGATATTGAGATTACTGCAAGAGAAATTCAAAAGTTGAAAAAAGAGCTTTATGAAATTATTGCATCACATTCTAATCAATCTTTTGAGAAAGTGTGGGAAGATTCTGATAGAGATTACTGGATGACCGCTGAAGAAGCGAAAGCTTACGGAATGGTGGATGAAGTATTAGTTAGAAATCCAAGATAATTTACGTATTTTAATCTTTTCTTAGGGGAAGATTTCAATTTAATTTTATGGCAAAAAAAGAAACTACGTGTTCTTTTTGTGGACGTGGGCGTTCACAAGTGGGAATGTTGATTGCAGGATTGTCGGGTCATATTTGTGAAAATTGTATTACTCAAGGGTATACAATCGTTCAAGAAGAGTTCAATGCAAAGAAGTCGACCGCAATGGAAAAAGCGCCATTAACGATTTACAAACCGCTTGAAATAAAAGAACGTTTAGATACATATGTGATTGGACAAGAAGATGCTAAAAAAGTATTGTCTGTTGCAGTATATAATCATTACAAACGACTGAATCAGAAAGAGACTAAAGATGAAATTGAGATTGAGAAATCGAATGTTATTTTAGTCGGTAGAACGGGAACTGGAAAAACGTTGCTTGCAAAAACGATTGCAAAAATGTTGAATGTCCCTTTTTGCATCGCAGATGCAACTGTATTGACAGAGGCGGGGTATGTTGGTGAGGATGTTGAAAGTATTTTGTCCCGTTTGTTACAAGCTGCTGATTTTGACGTTGAAGCTGCTCAGAAAGGAATTGTTTTTATTGATGAAATTGATAAAATCGCTCGTAAAAGTGATAACCCTTCCATTACGCGTGATGTGTCAGGTGAAGGTGTACAGCAAGCCATGTTGAAATTATTGGAGGGAACTGTTGTAAACGTACCGCCGCAAGGAGGACGTAAGCATCCGGAACAAAAGATGATTCAAGTGGAAACAAAAAATATCCTCTTCATTTGTGGAGGTGCTTTTGACGGCATTGAAAAAATAATTTCTAGAAGAATTAATCGTCAAACGATTGGTTTTTCATCGAATGAAACGGTTCGCGTTGACGGCGATAATTTTTTGAAGTACATCAATCCTACTGATATCAAGACGTTTGGTTTAATTCCTGAATTGATTGGACGTTTTCCAGCATTGACCTATTTGGAGCCTTTGGATGCTAAAAGTTTGAAGCGGATCTTAACAGAACCAAAAAACGCGTTGGTGAAACAATATGTTCGTTTGTTTGAAATGGACGGTATTAAGTTAACCATTGATGGTGATGTTTTGGACTTTATCGTAGACAAAGCCATTGAGTTCAAATTAGGGGCAAGGGGATTGCGTTCCATTTGTGAAGCAATTTTAACCGATGCAATGTATGAATTGCCTTCGTTGAAAACAACGGAGTTTAAAGTGACTAAATTATACGCTGAAGAACAATTTTCAAAGTCAAAAGTAGCGCAGTTAAATGTCGTGGCCTAAGTAAAGTTTGTATCTCTAATGAATTAAACTAAGGGGCTTTTGCCCCTTTTTTATGTTTATTTCGTGTTCTCAACAAATCAGTAATAATCGTTTCTGACCTTTTTTTTCTTTAGGAGCTCGATGAATGCAAGGTAGTACTTCGCTTTTGGGATGGTCTACAGCTAAACGCCATAGATCACCAATTCCTGCTCTTGTTATTGCTGCATTGGGTAAGGCTTCGTAATGTAAATCAAAGAACTGTTCGCTCAAATAGTTTTCAAAGTTTACTATTTCTCCTTTGTAACTTTGTAAGAGTTTTTCACGAATTTCAGGCAGTTGTATTTTCTGAATTGCTTGTTCATTCGGGATTATTTCACTCGTCGCTCCAAAATAAGTGCATAAAAAAGTATCTGTTGCAATTGGTGAGCGATCCACATGGAACGAATAAACATCCGTAGAAAAAAAGGAATGTTCATCCGCTTCATAGTACTTGATGATATTTAAAACAGGAGCGGCTCCGTATTCAGTAAGTAACTCAATGTCAGATAGAATCGTATTTCTTGCGGTTTTTCCTGCTTCACTTAAATTAAGTGCCATTAAGTCTTCTTCGTCTAGTTCCAATATGTTTCCTTCAAAGTCAATTGCATGGATGATTTCTTCGAAATCGCCCGCTAATTCTCTTGACCAACTGATTGCGTTTATCGGGGGCTTAAAGGGAGTATTAATTAAGTCATCGAAATTTGATACCTGAAGTAGGTGAGGGGTAGTTTGAGTATGCTTTATCATTGAATGTGTTGTTGATTATTGATTTAGGTTACCTAAATATTTATAGCACGATTTAAGTTTTTTTGTAGCCGGCTTTTGAATGTCCCTATTGAAAAATTAAAAGTATAGTTTTAACTTTTAAAAATACAAATTGTAACGAAAGTTTCGCTTCGCGGAATTTCTTTGAAGTCTATTGTTTCAAACTTCTTTTTATCTTTGTTCCACGATTCGACCATCAGAGATGGCTATGAGATCTACTTCGCAAGAAGGGCCCGTACGTTCTAATTTGAAGCTTAGGAATATAAAAATTAAGGTAATGCTACGCAAACCTATGAAAGGCCTCAATCGTAAGATTCTCGCAAGAGACATTGGAATTCAGAATTTTGCAGTAAACCTAATCGTGTTAATTGAGGCTTCAATTAACCATAATGTACGGGTTTTTTCTACTTTTTTTCTTTTTGTTGATTATTCCAAATGCTAGAGAGTGAGAGTATCCGCAGGATTACAAATTAGAAGTGTTCGAAACCTTAAACCAGTATCAAATTTTGTAATATCATCAGTTTTTGAACTTGTTTTTAACATACTGATTGTTAATTATTTAAATGTTTAATACACTTGATTTTTACTTTTGTTTTCACTATCT
>CAMCQL010000107.1 GCA_945877005.1 Chryseobacterium gleum | reverse complement strand
TATCCACCATAGAATTGTCGATAAAATACTTAAAGCCAGTTAAATTAGGTGATATCATTACCGCACATGCTCAAGTAATATCTCAAGGGAAACGTATTTTAGTTGCATCAACTAATGTTAGAAATCAAAACGATGAACTTATTGCAATTGCTACAGGAACTTTTAATGCTTTTCCAAAACACAAAGCAGGATATTGAAAATTATGTCCCTTATTAGAGTTTATTCTTTTTATTTTGAGGGGGTTATAGAAGATTTCTTGAAATAAATTTAGAATAAACTTTGAAGTTCGTTGATAAGGATTTCGTTCGTTATCTCAGTTGGAATATTTTTCAATTGTGAAGTAATTTCAAATATTTTTGAAGATAAATCCAATGAAGTTGCATTTTCATCTACTTGACTAGCAGCTAAGTTGATGATTTTTACAATTTCTTCCTTGGACTCACGAATTAACTTCCAGCTTTTTGGAGAAATAAAAAGTTGCTGTGCAACATTGTGCTCGTACTCTTGTCGAATCGTTTCTAGGAGCTCCGTTTGAAAAATTTTAGCAGGTTTTTCGTTGTTAAAAGTTCTCATAATAAGTGAATTTGGAGATATTCTTTCCATGAACAAAATCATTCGTTGGTAAGAGTCTACTCGCAAGGGTAAAAAATGTTGTTGGCGTTCTTTTTTTAATGAGATCGAATTACTCATTTCAGCGATTGATGTTTGTTTTTTCAAAATGAGAATTACAACGAACATAAATGCAATCGAAGGTAAAATCAACAAAGCTTGTGAAATCAATTCCATATTAGTTTTTATTTGAATGAATAAAATTTATTTTAAATTAAAAAATGAAGAATTTTTTAATTTGTGATTACTCTTTGATTTTTCTGTTTCTAAGCTGCATAAAAGGTGTCTCTATCGAAATATACAAAAAGTAAGAAAGTACAATTGTAAAGGCCCAATAAAAGAAATAGTCTATTTGCCAAGCATAGGTTATTTGGTGTTTGTTGAGTAAGTTGTTGTGTAGTCCGAATTTAATCAATATATCTATAACGATCGTTCGATTAGTTAGATACATTGAATAAGAAATGAGACTTATAAATGTGATGACTTTAGAAATGGAAGTTATTTTGGCTGTTTTCCATCGAGATAAAAATGGAAGCATTCCTACAACAATGATAGATTTTATAACAGGTAGATAGACGACACTGTACTCACTCATATTTGAATCGTTGTAATATTTTAACGCATACAGTAAAGCGAAACCACCTATAAATAGCATCCAATTACCTTTATTCCATATTTTTGGATGATAGTGAGAAACATAAGCCGCTAATACACCAAACATGATTGCATCCAATCGCGTGATTACTTGTCGTAAAATATGAAGATTTATTTCTGTAAATGTGCTTAATTCTAAAGTTTTAAATAGGTAAAGACGATAGGATACTACTAAAAAAATCACAAAAAGAGAAACGCTTCCAATGATTGTCTTTAAGGGAGCTTTTATAAGTTTTACACTTACAAAAAGTAGAACAGGCACAATTAAATAGAACCATTCTTCAATACTTAAACTCCATGATTCTCCAAAAAAAGTAGGTAAAGGATAGTTAAAGTTTTGAATGAATAAGTAATACCTGTACCATTCTTCAGGAACTCTTTGTGGTTTAAGAAGGAATGTGTAAATAATTACAAAAGTTAATAGAAAAAAATAAACAGGTAGCGTTCGAAGCCATCTTCGTGACCAAAAGGTTAGTAATCCCTTAATACTTGGAGGCGATTTTTCAATTTGACGAATCAATATCCCTCCAATCAAGAAACCACTTAACACAAAAAAAATGGCAACTCCATCCAATGTAATCAAACGAATGATTGGCTTGATGTGTTCAGGAGCAAGAATTGAGCTATGACCTATTACCACAAATAGTATCGCCACGGCACGAAGCAAATCGAGACCAAAAATTCTTGAATGACCTGTGTTTAGGCTAAAAAAACGCATAGTGTTGAACGTTTGCTTTCTACAAACATGTTACAAATTTAAAAAAAATATAGAATCGTTTGAAAGATTACATTTTTTGTTTGTTTTTCTTTTGTTTTAAGAGGTGATTTTTTCTGATTTTTTTCATGTTTTAGGTTAGCCAAAGGCAATTATTTCTGATGATTTAGCCAATCATTTTTTTGTGTTTTCAAATTAACTTTTTAATTTTATAAAAATTACGGACAGTAATTAAACTCTTATTCAGTTAATTTGCATTTAATTGTTGCTTATTTTAGCTCTTTTTTTTGCTATCATTTGAAAAAAAAATAAAAAACAGGTTTAAACTGTTGTTGTTTAAACTTGTTGAATAATATATACACTTATGAAATTATTTTGTTTTGTTTTATTTTGTTTCCCATTTGTGCTTTTTTCCCAATCGACAAATACATCATCTACATTTTGGTTGAAAGATAGCTCACGAATAGATTCCATGCCGTTTAAAAACCAATGTTACAAAGCATTGATGTGTACTCCAAATGAATACCAAGAGGATACAATAAAAAAATGGCCGTTAATTATTTTTTTGCATGGTAGAAGTTTGACAGGTAATAATTTAGATAAATTAAAAAAATACGGTGTGTTGTATGCAATGATTAGGGGAAGAAAAGTACCTTCTCTTGTTGTAGCTCCACAATTGTCTAGAGGTGCTTGGTTACCAGATTCTTTGGATAAATTTATAAAGTCTGTAACAAGTAATTTGAGGGTTGATACTAGTAGAATATCGATTGTAGGGATGAGTTTAGGAGCCTACGGAGCATTGCATTATACAGGGAGATACCCTAATAAAATCTCTGCATGTGCTGCTTTTTGTGGTGGAGGAAATGTGAAGGATGCTCCTCGATTAGCGCAAGTTCCAATTTGGTTAGCGCACGGGAAAAAAGATGCTGCCGTCCCATTTAATGAATCAGATACTGTATTTAAAGCAATTCAAAAATGCGATGCTCTTTCTACAGTTTTTTCTGTTTTCCCTGAGTTTGGTCATTCGCAATTGGAACGATTGTTTCATAGGGATGAATTGTATGATTTTCTATTATCAAATAAAAAAAAGGATGCTTTTTATTTTCCTAAATTTAATGGGGAGGCCTTTGAAGCAAAAGTATTAAATAAACAACCGACTGCTACTTTCATTGAATTAGTAAATGAAAAGCAACAGTCACATCTAGAAGATCAATTAATCACGGATTAATTTTAAAAAAAAAAAAACAAATTTATTGGGGTGAACATAATTTTTCGAGTACTGCTTTTTGCTCAGTGCTGCATTGAAATACTTTGATTAATTGTGAAATAGTTTTCTTATGCACTCCCTGTTGGGCAAAATACATAAGGTATTCTTTTGCAGGTAATGCTAAACGTGAATTTGCATGAAGAGAAGCTTCAAACGCATTTGAGATAATTTCAGGTGTCACAGAATTGAGAAGTTTAAGTGCGTTAAATGCATTAATTCGTGTAAGAAATTCATGCTTAGAACCCGAGTAGTCAATTAGTTGAGACAATGATTTAGCATCTTTTTTTATAAGGTAATGTTGTTTTAACCATTCGATTTTAACGTTTTTACCAGAAGTCCCCTCGTAGTTTGCTGTTTTTTCGAAGTATCGCGTGGCATTTTGAGGGAAATTATTACAAAGTCTGTCCAAACAATTTGCGATCAACACATAGGAACTATCGTTTAATAAATTGTAATAATTCGTTTCTAAAGATGGGTGAATAATGGTTGTTTTAAGTATCGTATTTTTTCTAACTTTAATGTTTAAATCCTTTAAGCTTTCAAGAATTAATTCAAGGGAAGAACTCGATGTATCATTAATAATTTGTTGAATGATTTCATTTTTAACAGAATGAAAACTTTCTTTTTTATACACACTTTTAAAAAGAGAAATTTTTTCATTGATTGGGTAATTTTTCAGTGCAAAAACAGCATCATAACGATCAATCATATTGGTTGCTTTTTGTGCTTGAGCAGAAAGCTGGTCAAAAGATCTTTCAAAACTAATGTTTTTTAAAATTGAACTTCCGGGATCAAAAAGTATAAAGTCAATTTTTTTTCTCTTAGGGTTATGAATTTTAAACGAGTAATTTTCCTTTTCAATTAATTCTTTTTGAATTGTTTTGGTGCCATCTTTGTAGTTAATCTCGAAAACAATAGGCATTTTAAAGTATTTATTTGGGCTATATTGGGCTTTTTGAGTGGTGTTAATTTGCGTGTAAAGTTGGTCTTTGAATTCTACTTCCTCAAAATCCACTTGATAATTCGGCTCACCGCCATTAAATACCCATTGTTCCCAGAACCAGTCAAGACTTAAACCTGTTTCGTCATGAAAAGTGTTTAATAAGTCTTCGGAATCAACATTCCCATAAGCATGATTGGATAAGTATTTTTTTATTCCTCTACGGTATGCACTATCTCCAATGGTGTAGCGCAACATCGATAATACTTGAGAGCCTTTTTGATACACTAAAGTGGAAGGAATGTTTGAAAATGCTAATGGTTTTTTTTCAGTTGTTGATAACGTGCTGCTGCACGCATTTTTTCGAACCCATTCGTAATGATCTGCCCCAAAGCATTTTTTTTCGGCTAATTGATTGTAATACGTAGCAAAACTTTCTTGTAGCCATAGATCAGTAGTGGTTCTTGCTGTAACGAGGTCTCCAAACCATTGATGGGCTAGTTCATGTGCATTAATAGCAACGTAATTAGCATCGTTATAACTTATGGGGTCAACTAGTAAAAAGTCGCCAAAAATTGTCGCCGTTGTGTTTTCCATTGCACCATACATGAAGTCTTGAACAGGAATTTGCGAATAAGATTCCCAAGGATAAGGAACTCCAATTTCTTCTTCCAAGTAATCAAAAATTTCATTATTGTATTTATAAGTGGATTCAACTCTGTTTTTGAAATTTGGATAATACCAATTTTGTAAAGGAACGCCTGATTTTGAAGTGGTTTCAGTTGTTGCGTATTTTCCGATTCCCAACATAATTAAGTAAGTAGCATGAGGATGAGAAATCGCATAATGCCAAGTGGTTTTTCCATTGGGTTGTTCAGTTTTGTTGATTTTTTTTCCGTTTGAAAGGACGTTGTAATTACTGTCGAAATTCACAATGATTTCAGTGAGTACTTTATCGTTTGCAAGGTCAAAACAAGGGATCCAGTACCTGTTGTCAAATGCCTGGCCTTGCGTCCATATTTGTTTTTGAGATGTTTCTGTTGAATCGTTCCAGCCAATAAAATAAATTCCTTTTTTTGGAGTTGCTTCGTAATTAATTTTTAAATCATGTTTGCTCCCCCATGTCAGTGTTTTTGAAGGGTAAAAATAAAAACCTTCATCAGTAGATTTAAAACGAACTGGTGCTTGGTCAAGGAATGCATTTTTTATTGTAATTCCAGGTCCGTCTAAATAAATGGAATCTACCTGATCTCGTAAAGTTGAAAAAGTATGGTTTACACTACCGATTACTAATTTCTTTTCTGGGATAAAATCAACTGTTAATTTTAAATGGATAAAATCAACATTATGTTCTTTAGGTATAGATACTGGATCAAATGGACGACAGAGAGAAGCGCATTGACTTATTGAGAAATTAGAGGAAAAGATGATTATAAGACCAAGTGAAAAGTAAAATTGAATTTTAGACATATAACTAAATTAAAGAGAAATAATTGTTGAAATTTACAAAATTTGTTGAAACAAATGTGCAAAGAAAACATATTTTAAACTTTTCTAAATTTATCTAGATTAAAAAATTGTATATTTGATAGAAATAAAAATTGTAGATGAATTCTACCAATTATAAAAGCAATGCTTATGAGTAGTATACTTGAAAAAATGAAGGTTATTGAATCTATTGAGCCTTCAGTTGGACAGTTTATTGATGAAAAAATGCGTTCTCCTGAAGAATGTTGGCAACCGTCTGATTTTTTACCTGATTTTTCAGACCTTGATTTTTCAGATAAAATAATTGAGTTACAACAAGAGATTGCTACAATACCGGATACTGTTTTAGTTTCATTAGTTGGAAATATGATTACTGAAGAAGCTTTACCTAGTTACCAAACCTTTTTTAATTTATTGGAAGGAATCAATGACGAGCGTAATGTATCAAGTGCTAGTTCTTGGGTAAGATGGTCAAGATTGTGGACTGCAGAAGAAAATCGACATGGTGATTTGTTGAATAAATATTTGTACTTAAGTGGTAGGGTAGATATGAAAGCAGTAGAGCAAACTATTCAGCGTTTGTTGTATAACGGAGTTAATCTTCAAACAGACGGAGATCCTTATCAAGGAATTGTGTATACGTCATTTCAGGAAAGAGCAACCAAGATATCGCATGTGAATACGGGGAAATTAGCAAAGAAATCTGGCGACAAATCGCTGGAGAAAATTTGTAACATAGTCGCTGGAGAAGAGGCATTGCATGAAAAAGCATATAAATTTTTTATGTCCAAAATATTTGAAATTGATCCAAATGGTGCGATTCAAGCTTTTGCAAATATGATGCGAAAGAAAATCATCATGCCTGCAACATTAATGGATGAAGGCACAGAGCAATCAAAGTTTATGGATTATGCGAATGTAACTCAGAAAATAGGTGTTTACACAAGTATGGATTATGCTAGCATTATCGAACATTTGGTTGGTTTTTGGAAAGTAGAATCTATTCTAGGGTTGAATGAAGCTGGTAAGAAAGCTCAAGATTTTTTAGGGGGATTATCAACAAGGTATTTTCG
>CAMCQL010000106.1 GCA_945877005.1 Chryseobacterium gleum | reverse complement strand
AATGATGAAATCATGATGGTAATTAAGCCAGGACAGCATGGTTCAACTTTTGGAGGCAATCCTATTGCTGCAAAAGTAGCGATGGCTGCGTTAGAAGTTGTAAAAGATGAGAAATTGGCTCAAAATGCGCGCGTTTTGGGAGATTTGTTCCGTTCAGAAATGAATCGAATTATTTCAAAATCTGATTTGGTTGTGAAAGTGAGAGGTAAAGGATTGTTAAATGCGATCATCGTAAATGACACACCTGATAGTAGTACTGCGTGGGATTTATGTGTTGCTTTGAAAGAAAATGGTCTTTTAGCAAAACCAACTCATGGAAATATTATTCGATTTGCACCACCGTTGGTTATTACAGAAAATCAATTGTTAGAATGCGTTGCAATTATCGAAAAAACAATCACAGATTTTAAAAAGAAATAAACAATGGCAACAAAAATTAAGTTTGGAACGGATGGTTGGAGAGCAATTATTGCGGAAGAATTTACTGTTCAAAATGTAGCACGTGTAGCTTATGCAACAGCGTTGTGGGCCAAAAAACAGTCTGATTTACCTGTGATTATTATTGGGCATGATTGTAGATTTGCAGGTGAGTTATTTGTAGAAACAGCAGTAAAGGTGTTTTTGTCTCAAGGGGTTAAAGTTTTGATGTCTAAGGGATTTGTTTCAACTCCTATGATTTCACTTGGAGCAAAAAAATACAATGCTACACTTGGTGTAATTATTACAGCAAGCCATAATCCACCTGCTTATAATGGTTATAAATTGAAAGCTAATTTTGGTGGTCCTTTGGCTCCTGAGTTCGTTCAAGAAGTGGAAGATATGATTCCAAATTCGGTTGATTTAATTGATACTTCAATTCAAACTGCTCTTTCAAATGGAGATGTGAAAATTGTACCATTGGAAGATGAATATGTTGATCATGTTAAGGGGAATTTTGATTTAGCAGCGATTAAAAGTTCCGGGTTACGTTTTGTTTATGATGCAATGTATGGTGCTGGACAGAATGTAATGAGAAGAATTTTACCTGACGTAGAATTGATTCATTGTGAGGAAAATCCATCTTTTTATGGCCAAGCTCCTGAACCAATTGCAAAAAATTTGCAGGAATTGGCAAATTTCATAAAACTTGATGGTAAAATTGATTGCGGTTTAGCTACAGACGGTGATGCAGATCGTATTGGTTTGTACGATTCTAAAGGTGAATTTGTTGATTCACATCATATTATATTGTTACTGATTCATTATATGGTTTCTCATAAAAAAATGAGTGGTAAAATAGTTACTGCGTTTAGTGTAACACCTCGCGTTGAAAAACTAGCAAAATATTACGGATTAGATCAACAAACTACTAAAGTAGGATTTAAAGAGATTGCATCCAAAATGGTAGTTGAAGATGTACTTTTAGGTGGAGAGGAATCTGGAGGGATTGCGGTAAAAGGTCATATTCCAGAAAGAGATGGTATTTGGATGGGATTGATTATTTGGGAGTATTTGGCAAAGTCAGGTAAATCTTTAGAGCAACTCATTGATGAAATTTATGAATTAGTTGGAGAGTTTAAATTTGAGCGAAATGATTTACATATTACAGAAGAACTAAAAAAACAAATTATTTCAAATTGTAATTCAGATACCTTCAAAAATTTTGGAGAGTATGCTGTAAGAGAAGTGAAAACGATTGACGGATGGAAGTATTTCTTTGACGATGAAAGATGGATGATGATTCGTGCGTCTGGAACTGAGCCAGTTTTAAGAACTTATGCTGAAGCACCAACTTTGGAAGAGGTTCGGAAAATATTAACACAAACGGAAGCTACAATCTGTAATTAATGGCGGGATCAAGCATTGGATCGTTATTTAGATTAACTACATTTGGAGAGTCGCACGGCCCTGCTATAGGTGGAGTAATTGATGGATTTCCCCCCAATGTTAATATAGATGTTAAATTTATTCAATCTGAACTCAATAAACGACGTCCTGGTCAGTCAAATTTAGTCACAGCGAGAAATGAGACAGATCAACTATTGATTTTATCAGGTGTATTTGAAGGGAAATCTACAGGTACACCTATAGGATTTATGATTCAAAACAAGGATGCAAAATCGAAAGATTACGAGCATTTAAAAAATGCTTACCGTCCATCACATGCTGACTTTGTTTACGATAAAAAATATGGTCATAGAGATTATTTAGGAGGAGGTCGTTCAAGTGCACGTGAAACAGCATCGAGAGTAGTTGCAGGCGCTTTTGCAAAATTATTTTTATCTTCCTATGGAATAACCATTACTGCTTTTGTTGATCAAGTTGGTAATATTCGAATGAATTCAGAAGAAATTTCAGCTGTAGATCTTAGTTTAATTGAATCCAATGATGTAAGATGTCCTCATCTAGCCAAGGCTTCTTTGATGGAAGAGTTAATAAAGAAAATTCGTAAACAAGGAGATACTATTGGTGGAGCGATTAGTTGTAGTGTTTCTGGTGTTCCTATTGGTCTAGGTGAACCAGTGTTTGATAAACTAAATGCTGATATAGGAAAAGCAATCTTATCTATAAATGCAGTAAAAGGCATTGAATTTGGAGATGGATTTGATGCTATTGAGTTACTTGGGAGCGAACACAATGATTTGTTTTTTTCAAATGGACAAACTCATTCTAATCACAGTGGAGGGATTGTTGGTGGGATTAGTAACGGAATGCCAATTTTATTTAGGGTCGCTTTTAAGCCGGTAGCTACATTATTAAAAGATCAATTATCCATTAATTCAGCCGGCGAAGAAATAATATTAAAAGGTAAAGGAAGACACGATGCTTGTGTTGTTCCTCGTGCAGTAGTGATTGTGGAAGCAATGACAGCAATTGTGCTGTTAGATCACTTGTTGAGAAATAATGTTTTCAAAAGATAATTGGTAATAATTTATATCGTAATGAAAAATAGATGTTGTAATAAATTGTTCGGGTTTTTTATAGTGGTTTATGTTGTTTTATTGATTGTTCCTTTTTCCTTTTCCCAATCAAGAAAACTGAGAAAAAACTTCGAAAAAATAAATGAAAATAATTTTGAAGAGGTTGCACAGAATTTACAACAATTGATTGCTAAAGAACCTGCTTCACCATTTGCCCCTTTTTTATTGTCGATGTATTTTGGCAAGAATTCCAATTCAAAAAGGAATATAGATAGTAGTTTTTATTATTTTGAAAAATCTAAAGATCTTATAAATGTTTATATTGATGTGAAAGATTTAGAAGAAGCGTGCCTTGAAATAAGATGTTGTAAATATAATTTTTCATATCAATTTGATTCAATAATTGAAGTTGCCTATCATGAATATAATGATAAAAATACAGTTGTGGGAATGAAACGGTTTTTGCAATTCTATGGAGAGAAAAATCGAACTTTTTATGATAAAGCAACACAAAGATTAGACGCTTTATTGTTTGAGGAAGCAGTTTTAAAAAAATCTATAAAAACATTAGAACGATTTATAGTTGAATATCCAAGATCGAATTATTTAAGAGAGGCAAAAGAAAAGATAGAAGAATTGGCTTATGATGAAGTAGTGTCTCAAGATAATGAAACAGAATACAATAATTTTTTAGAGAAATATCCGAATTCTAAGTTTAAATCGAAAGTTGAAGTTAAACGAAATGAAAAAGCATACGCAAATGTTATAAAAATAAATTCAGAAGAAAGTTATAATCAATTTTTAAAAAATTATCCTTACGCAATTCAAGTAAGCGATGTAATTAAGAAACGAGATGAAATTGCTTATTCGAATGTGTTGAAGGTAAATACGATAGAGGCATTTTCTAAATTTATAAAGAATTATCCAAAAGCTCTACAAATAAAAGATGTTACTGATAGAAGAGATATTATGGCTTACGATGTAGCTGTTAATTTGAATACGGAACAATCTTACGATGAATTTGTAAAAAAATATCCAACTGCCAAACAAAATGAAGAAGCTATCTATAAGCGAGATCATTTAGCTTATAATACCGCGGAAATCGAGAATACTGGTGAATCTTTTGATGCATTTGTTACTAAGTATCCAACATCAGATTTAGCTGAAGATGCAATTGCAAGAAGAGATAATCTTTTTTTTAATGCTGCCAAAAATTCAGGGAATACATTTGAAATTCAGTCTTTTATTGATAAATTTCCAAATTCGAATTACAATGAAAAAGCTGTTAAAGTACTAGATTCAATTTCTATTGGGGCTCGGTTAGGTAAAGGTTTATTCGATATAGATGGTAATAAATATAAAACGGTAATAATTGGTGACCAGGAATGGATGGCGGAAAATCTTCGAACATCAAAGTACACGAATGGAAAACCGATTCCAAATTTAAGTAAAAATGATCAATGGAACTCATTGAATATAGGTGGGTGTTCAATGTATAATCATCTACAAAATAATAATTTAACTTATGGGAGATTGTATAATTGGTACGCTGTAAATACCGGGAATCTTTGTCCTACAGGATGGTATGTCCCTTCAAGCGATGATTGGAATGAATTGATTCAGGCTATAGGTGGAGAAGATGTTGCAGGAGGAAAATTAAAAGAATCAGGTTTGAATTTATGGCAGTCTCCAAATGAGGGAGGTACGAACAATACTTTATTTAGAGCGAAGCCGGCTGGATATCGAGACGCTAATGGTTACTTTGGTTCTCTTGGAAACGGATCTTACTGGTGGACTTCATCAGGTTACAACGAAAATGGGGCTACTTATTATGAGGTAAAACATGATCATGGAAAAGTTGAGTCAAACAGTACTGATGAACGATATGGATTCTCAGTTAGATGTGTTAAAAGTAAATATTGATAGTTTTTTCTACAAAATAGGTTACAGTTCTTGAAATTAAAATCACTTCTTAATTTAGTTCTCTTTTTTTCATTTTTATCGATGATTCATCTAATTGCTCAGGGGCAGGAAGTTAAAATTGAGTCATGTTATCGTTTAGGGAATTTAATTGCCCATAGAGAAGATATGGCTCATTTACCAAAAGAAAAATCATCTGCAATCGAGGTAAATTATTACTTTAGAAGAAAAACATTTACGAATGATTTGCATGAATCTGGTCTTTCTCTTACATATGGAAGTTTAGCGAATAAAGCAATTTTGGGTGACTTTTTCGGTTTATCCACTTTTTATGAATTACCAATATTTAGTTCCGATAAACAAGAGTTTAATTTCAGAGTTGGAGCAGGTTTAGGTTATGTTACTAAAATCTTTAATCTTGAAAATAATCAGAAAAACTCAGCAATTTCCTCGTACTTAAATGCGTTGATTGATTTTTCTTTCAATCATTCAATTTCAATTTCGAAACGCTATGGTTTTTTCTATGGATTAGCATTTAAACATTTGAGTAATGGAGCTACAAGAGTTCCTAATTTAGGGCTTAATTACCCAGAGTTAAAATTTGGAATACATTTTAACTCAGTTAATAAAAACTTTTCATCAGAAAAGGATCCTCCACTTCGTTTAAAGAATTCAATTGCCTTCGTAGGTGGAAGTTTTTTTAAACAAATAATTGAAAACTATGGAGTTAATTACCCTGTATATTATGGAACCGTATTTTCTCAATTTGGATTAAAACGAAATTTAAGTTTAGAATTAGGTTTAGATGCCATGTATAATTCTTCTTTGATTTATTTATTTTATTCAAATAAAAACCAGATTGTGGCAAATAGAGATGCTTTTCAAGTTGGGGCATATGTTGGCGGTAATGCACATATAGATAAGTTACAATTATTAATCGGTATGGGTGGTTATATATATGATCGATATCGTTTAAACGGTTCAATTTACCATAAATTATCATTGAGGTATAATCCAATTTCTAATTTGCTTTTTGGAATTGGAATAAAATCACATTGGTTAAACGCAGATTATTTTGAAGTTGTAGGAGGCTTTATTTTTTAGTTGAATTTAACATTCTTTAATTGAGTTGATTAACATCTATTAACAGCATTTGTAATTTCAATATTCACTTTCATTAGTAATATTGTCATGAATATTTAATTAACAAGCTATGAAAACTAAACTTAAATTTTTATCATGGGGGATTCTTGGTGGGATGATTCCAATGGCATTGTATGCAGTGTTTTTTACTTCTAATTCAACTACAGATTTTACAGATTCTGAGCTAGAATCTAATTTGAATTATTATGCTAGAAATGCAAGTATGCCTGGTTTTGCAGGAGTAACAAATGAGAATTTTGTTGAAGCTTCTGAAAGCTCTTTGAACTCAGTAGTCCATGTCACAACTAAGGTAGTAAATACAACTATTCAAAATGATCCTTTTTTTGATTTTTTCTATGGACCAGGTTCTGGTAATAGAGAATTTAAACAATACGGTTCTGGTTCAGGATCAGGAGTGATTGTTTCAGCAGAAGGGTACATTGTTACAAATAATCACGTGATTGATAAAGCAACGGAAATTGAAGTTATTTTAAATGACAATTCGAAATATACGGCTCATGTGGTAGGTGCAGATCCTTCTACAGATGTAGCGATCTTAAAAATTAATGCTCCTAATTTAAAACCAATTTCACTTGGTAATAGTGATGAATTAAGAGTAGGTGAGTGGGTGTTAGCTGTTGGTAATCCATTTAATCTTACGTCGACTGTTACAGCTGGTATTGTAAGTGCGAAAGCGAGAAATATAAATTTATTGGCTGATAGAACAAATCAGAATGTAGTTCCGATAGAATCCTTTATTCAAACAGATGCAGCTGTAAACCCTGGGAATAGTGGTGGTGCGCTTGTAAATACTAAAGGTGAATTAGTAGGAATAAATACGGCCATTGCGTCACAAACTGGAAGTTATTCTGGGTATTCATTTGCCATACCTGTGAATTTAGTTCAGAAAATTATGAGAGACATAATTGATTATGGAATCGTTCAAAGAGGCTTCTTAGGTGTTCAAATTGCAGACATATCTCAAGAAATGAAAGA
>CAMCQL010000105.1 GCA_945877005.1 Chryseobacterium gleum | reverse complement strand
AGAACCAGTATATTATTAAATTTTTACACCATGAAAAATCAAAAAGTAACAAGGATTCTTTACGGTATTTCCGTCTTATTAGCGATTTACCAGATCATTCAGCAGAATTACTTAGAAGCAGCAAGTGCCTTAGGAGTTGGGTTGGTCTTTGATCCATTTGACCCGCAACAAACTTGGAAAGAACGACCTGTTTGGAAAAAGACATGGCTCATTGTGCATTTAGCAATTGTAGCTGCACTTTTTGGACTAGGAGTTGGATTGAATGATAAGTGATTTAATCTAAACTAGCTTGTCAATTTTGACTATTTCATCAGGCAAATCAAAATATTCTCTACTTTTGTGCTAAGAAAACATTTTCGATGCGTTATTTAATAGTGGTTATTTTATCGTTGTTTTTCTTTACCCCAAAGGTAGAGGCATCGAACTATGTCCATGACCAATTATCGCAATACAATGTAACGAAGGATCAAAAAAATCGTGTTGATGAGTTAAGAAATTTTGCGATACCAAGCGGAATTCTTACGGGACGACATTTGTACGAACACATTTCTTTTGAACCTACATTAAAAGACAATCCCCATTTTGATAGTTTCACGCTTCTTTCGTTGAAAGAACGTAATTTAGTAAGAGTCTTAAAACCAACTGTTAGTACCTTACATTCCTATCAATGTACTAAGATTTATATCTTACATCAAGTTTTTAGAATTTAGAAACCACATTTTTGTTTTAGTCTTCTTTTTTTAAGAAGTAGTTGGTTAAATGGGCAATTCTGCTTCATTTTTCTAAAAAATAAATAGCGTTTTATAAATTCAATCCAATCATGAAAGCACCTATTTTTGCGACATTCAATGTTGCAATTGTTTGCTTTTTCTCTGCTTTTTTTATTCAAAGTTGCGGAGTTAAAGACGAACAAAAAAAATCAAACTCTTTTGAATTAAGTACTCAATTAAAAAATCAAGCAGAGATTTCAGTTGTCAAATTATACCCAGTTGTCGATGAAGTTAAATTGACAGGCAAAGTAATTCCAGATGAAAATAATTTAGTTAAAATCTACCCTGTAATGGGTGGTAAAGTAGTTTCAGTCGATGCTGAAATTGGTGATTTAGTAAGTACCAAAAAAACGTTGGCAGTCATCAATTCGAGTGAGGCAAGAACGTATCAAAAAGAATTACTAAATGCAAAAAACGAAGTTGAAATCTCAAGAAAAAATCTTTCTGTTCAAGAGGAACTTTTTAAAACCAAATTTAGTTCTGAAAAAGAATTGCTATTGGCAAAAAAAGAGTTAGAACTCACAAAGAATGAGTTAGCACGAGCAGAAGAAACTTACAAAGTTTTTTCCATGTCGAAAGGGGGAGATTATGTGGTAAAATCACCAGTAGCTGGTTTTATTTTGGAAAAAAACATAGGCCCTGAATTACAGATTCGTTCAGACATGTCTGAATACATTTTTTCTGTTGCTCGTTTAGATGAAGTGTATGTCGCTTTAAATATTTATGAAAACGACATTGAGAAAGTGAAAGTAGGGCAGTCGGTAAAAATTCAAGTATTGAGTTACCCTGATAAAGTGTTTACTGGAAAGATTACTAAAATTCAAAACATTATTGACCCAATTACAAAAACAATTCAAGCAAGGGTATTGATGCAAAACAAAGATTTTGAGTTGAAACCAGAAATGAACTGTACAGGATATGTTTCGTTTAAAGAAAATGGAAAAATGATTGCAGTTCCAAAGTCAGCGGTAATCTTTGATGCCAACAAAAACTTTGTGTTGGTATATCATTCCAATAAAAATCTTGAACCTCGAGAAGTCATTATCCATAAAGAAACTTCAGATAAAATTTACCTGCAAGCGGGATTGAAATCGGGTGAAAAGATTTTGACCAAAAACGTATTGTTTATCTACGACGCTGTAACTGAATAAATCTTTACGTTTATGGACAAATTTATCAAAAAACTTATAGGGTTTTCCCTAAAGAATAAGGGATTTATTCTTTTTATGTTGGGGATTTTAGTAGTGTCGGGGATTATCAGTTTGAAAAACACTCCGATTGAGGCCTTCCCTGATGTTACGAATACCCAAATAATTATTGTAACTGAATGGAAAGGGCGAAGTGCCGAGGAAATTGAACGTTTTGTTACGAGACCGATTGAGGTAGCAATGAATTCGGTTCAAAAGAAAACTAATTTACGTTCGATAACAATGTTCGGGTTGTCGATTACAAAAATCATTTTCGAAGATGAAGTGCAAGATTTTGAAGCTCGACAACAAGTTAATAATCAATTAAGAACTGTAAAATTACCCACCAATGTTGACCCAGTTGTTCAACCTCCTTATGGACCAACTGGTGAGATATTTAGGTATTATCTAACAGCGAACAATCGAACTTCAACGGATTTATTAACGGTACAAAATTGGGTCATCGACAGACAATTACGAGCTGTCCCAGGTGTGGCTGATGTCGTATCTTTTGGAGGCCAAGAGAAGATTTTTGAAATTCAACCGCAACCTTCACAATTGGTGAAATACGACATTACCCCCGCCGA
This sequence comes from Chryseobacterium gleum, assembly GCA_945877005.1. Lineage (GTDB taxonomy): Bacteria > Bacteroidota > Bacteroidia > Flavobacteriales_D > Crocinitomicaceae > CANHVK01. Next base: position 4,424 of record CAMCQL010000105.1, on the reverse strand, counting down.
ATTGTATGAAGCCGTCACGAAAAGTAACATGAACGTTGGGGGAGATGTTATGGTGAAAAATGGCCAAGCTTTTGTAGTTCGAGGAATTGGATTATTAAAATCATCGGAAGATATTCAAGATATTTTAGTGGATAATTTTGAAGGTACTCCCATCTTGGTAAGACATTTAGCGAATGTTGTTGAAACAGGAATGCCACGAGTGGGACAAGTTGGATTGAATAAAGATGACGATGTGGTTGAAGGGATCATTGTCATGCGTAAAGGTGAAAATCCGAGTGATGTTTTAAAACGAGTTAAAGAGAAAATTACAGAATTGAATGAAGAAGTATTGCCCTCGGACATTAAAATGAATACATTTTATGACCGTGATAATTTGATGACTTATTGCACCGAAACTGTTACGCACAATTTGATTGAAGGGATTGTGTTGGTGACGGTAATTGTATTTCTTTTTCTCGCAGATTTAAGAACGACATTGATTGTTGCTGCTATCATTCCTTTGGCTTTGTTATTCGCATTTATTTGCTTACGATTTATGGGGATGAGTGCCAATTTATTATCACTTGGCGCGATTGATTTTGGAATTTTAATCGATGGTGCGGTGGTGATGGTGGAAGGACTTTTTGTTGCTTTGGATCACATGGCGCACAAGTATGGAATGGAACGATTTAATAAATTGTCTAAGAAGGGCTTGATTAAAAAGACGTCCTCTGAAATGGGTAAATCCTTACTTTTTTCTCAATTAATCATTTTAATAGCGTTGGTTCCTATTTTTTCTTTCCAAAAAGTGGAAGGAAAAATGTTTACACCTTTAGCTTATACCTTAGGTTTCGCTTTATTAGGAGCACTTTTGCTGACATTAACATTGGTTCCATTATTGGTTTCCATGTTAATGAAAAAAAATGTACGCGAGCGCAACAATCCTTTTGTCAATGCCATAAATAATTTTTTCGGCAATGCATCGGAGTGGTCGTTTAAAAATAAATCAAAAACATTCATTGCTGCGGTGGCGATTTTGGTGAGTGTCCTTTATTCCACACGTTGGTTAGGAACTGAATTTTTGCCTACTTTAAATGAAGGTGCTCTTTGGGTGGAGGCAAAAATGCCAATGAGTATGTCTTTGGATAAAACAAAAGAAAAAGTACATGACTTAAGGCAAGATTTATCCGGTTTTCCAGAGGTAAATGGGGTGTTATCGCAAATTGGTCGCTCGAACGACGGAACGGATCCAAGTGGTTTTTACTACGTCCAAATGCAAGTCAATCTAAAACCGATGAAAGAATGGAAACGAGACATCAAGGTGGATGAGTTGATTGTAGAGATGGATAAAAAAATGAAAAAACATGTTGGGATCAATTTTAACTATTCACAACCAATCATTGACAATGTTGCGGAGGCTGTTGCAGGTATGAATGCAAACAATGCGGTTAAAATCTTTGGTCCCGATTTAAAAGTATTAGACAGTCTTTCGAATTTGGTGCTTCGTGCAATTAAACCTGTTGAAGGGGTAAAAGATGCTGGTATTTTGAAGAATGTAGGTCAGCCAGAATTACAAATCGTTTTGAATCAGAGTAAAATGGCTTTGTATGGAGTCTCAGTACAAGATGCACAAATGGCAGTTGAAATGAGTGTTGGCGGTAAAACTGCTACTGAAAAATACGAGGGGGAATACAAATTTGACGTACGCATCCGTTACCCTGAGAAATACAGAGATTCAGAGGAAGAAATTGGAAGAATACTTGTCCCAACGATTCATGGTGAGCAAGTTCCTTTGAGTTTAATTTCAGAGATAAAAGAAGTAACCGGACCAGCATTCATTTACCGTGACAACAATAAGCGATTCATTGGAATTAAATTTTCTGTTCGTGAACGTGACTTAGGAAGCACGATTGCAGATGCTCAAAAGCGAGTTGATGCGATTGAGTTCCCGAAAAATTATTCAGTAGTATGGACCGGAGAATTTGAAAATCAGGTGCGTGCTATGGGCAGACTAGGGGAAGTGGTTCCCTTATCTTTTATTGCAATTTTTATTTTGTTATTTGTGTTATTTGGAAATTTCAAAGATGCCGGCTTAGTACTTTTAAATGTACCATTTGCTATCGTAGGAGGTATATTGGCCTTGCATTTAACGGGAGTAAATTTTGGTATTTCCGTAGGGGTAGGATTTATTGCACTTTTTGGTATTGTAATTCAAAATGGAGCAATTTTAATTTCTGTTTTCAAGAAAAATCTTCAGGCCAAATTACCATTGGAACAAGCAATTTTAGAAGGTGTTAAATCAAGAATTCGACCAGTTGTGATGACTGCGATGATGGCGGCGATAGGTTTATTACCTGCTGCTCTGTCAACGGGAATCGGTTCAGAGAGCCAACGACCATTAGCTATTGTTGTGATTGGCGGTTTCATAACGGCTACTGTTTTAACGTTGTTGATTTTCCCAAATATTTATTATTGGGCAAATTTAAAATCGTATCAAAAAAAACAAGCTGCATTGAATCAAAATGTAATGTTAAACAAATCGAATGATGAAGCATGAAAAATTTAATAATTAGTATATGTGTGTGTTTTGGTAGTCTATTTACCTTCTCGCAACAGCTTCAGCAAAACACGTTAAAGCTTTCTTTTTCTGAAGGAAAAGACAGATTATTGGCTGAGAATGTAAAGTTGTTGGCTGAATATTATAACATCGAAGTTGCTGACGCTCAAATTGAACAAGCTAAATTGTGGAACAATCCGTATTTTATTTGGAATGCGGAAATGTACAATTTTGCTAAGAACACCTATTTTCAAATGAATAACCAGATTCTAGTGCAGATTGAATATGTTTTTTCAGTGACAGGGAAAAGAATCAATGCAATCAAACAGGCCAACTTGAGCAAAGAAATAGCTGTTTTAGCATTCAATGATGTGATGAGAGGATTAATCTCTGAATATAGCAATACCTATTACACGCTAAATTCCCTTCAAGAAAAGGAAACAATTTATCAAAAAACAATTGCGCAATTCAAGGATGTGATTGAGTTAAGTGAGCTAAAGTTGAAGTTAGGCGTGAGTTCCGAAAACGATGTAATTCGGTTGAAAACAGAGTACCTTTCTTTGAATTCAGTTTTGAATGCCATTAAAAATGAACGTCTTCAGGTAGAAGCGAGTTTAAAAAGTATGCTAAATCTTGGTAACGATGTAACGATTCAAACACAGAAGGTCAATTATAAAATCGCCAATAATTTAACGATTCCTTATTTAATGGATTCTGCGAAAGTACATCGACCTGACCTTTTGATTGCCGAGAAAAATATAGCATTGAATCATTTAATCTATAAGGGACAAAAGAAATTAGCATATCCTGACATGAAATTAGGCTACCAACCTTTTGACAAGGGTTCAAACCATGTGAGACCCTATGCAGGAATGGTGTTCGAAATGGATTTGCCGATTTTTAATCGAAATCAAGGAAATATTGCACAGTCAAAGGTGAAAATTGAGCAGTCCAAATACATGTACAATTATGCTTTAAAGGACTTAGAAAATCAGGTCAGTGCTGCTTATTTTAATTTGTTGAATGTAAGAAATACCTATGCTCAATTTACGGATGATATGCTACTGAAGATGGACGAACTTTCTTTGAATGCAAAAGCAAATTACGAGAAGCGAAACATTTCGTTGATTGAATACATTGACCACCAACGTGCTTATGTTGAAAATAAGATGAATTGGATTGAAGCAAATGCTCAATTTTATCAAAGTATTAACAATATCCATTTTGTAGTGGGTAAAGAAATAGCATTTTAAATGAAAAAAATTCTTTTTGTAATCGTACTTATGGGGATTGGAAATATCGCCATGAGTCAATTTAAGACTCCTCCAAGCATTGTCGCTAAAACGAGAATATTTGAACGTAAATTTTTATGGGGTGTCGCTTTTAATAGTTCTTGGGCAACTTACAAAGACCAATTAAGCGATTCAGCATTTTATAGACCGAGTTTGGGAGGTGGGTTAAGAGCTGAATATTATTTTAATCCTAGTTTGGGAGTTACCTTCGGTGTTGGAATTCAACAGCGAGGAACTGGAATTTACACTCCTGATTTAGATCAATCAATTGGAAATCCTGATTCGACAGGACGTTTGAGGTACAGAATGACAACGTTTGATTTTCCAGTACAATTGGTTTATCGCTATCCCAAAAATATTTTACCAAACACTCGAATTTCAGCTCTTTTGGGTGCAGATTTTTCTTTTATTCACAATGCATTACGCGTTTGGAAAAGTGTGGACGATGGTTTTCATGAACTGTCTGATTTTTCTTCAAACTTCGAGAAATTTGACATTCCCTTGAGAGTTGGAATTGGATTGGATGCTGAAGTAGGTCATGGTTCTTTATTTAGACTTCAATTGTATGGTGAAATGAGCAATAAGAAATTGTACAC
>CAMCQL010000104.1 GCA_945877005.1 Chryseobacterium gleum | reverse complement strand
AAATACTCGCAACAGTTTTAGGGCCATTTCTACCCAATTTATTGATAATTGCTGCAGCAATGTTATTCATTGACTGAGCCAATGCTCTTTTTACTGTTACAGAGCCTCCTCCTCCTCCTCCTTTTGGACACCAAGATTTCGTATAGTTCCCTTCGTCATCGTACAATTTAATGCAATGACGAACATTAGGTATTTGCGTACATGGTTTAATCACACCCATCGACATTGCAGTAGCATACACAAATGGTTTAATAGTAGAGCCAACTTGACGCTTACCTAACCTAACGTGATCATAGGCAAAATAATCAATATCAGAACCACCTACCCAGGCTTTTACAAATCCTGTTCCAGGTTCAATGGAAACTAATCCAGCTTGTAAATAAGATTTATAGTGCAAAATTGAATCATAGGGTGTCATCACAGTATCTTTAACACCTCTCCAAGTAAAAAGCCTCATCGGAGTTTTTACCTTGAAATTTTTTAATATTTCTGTTTCAGAATATCCTAATCGTACCAAATTATAATAGCGATTCGAACGATGTATCGCAGTTGTCATAATTTGATTCACTTCATCACTAGAAATCGAATTAGAAAAAGGATAATTTCTCAACCCTTTGTTGTTTCTATTAAATGCAGGTTGAAGATTCTGTTTCAAATGTCGTTTTAATGCTTCTTCAGCATAAACTTGCATTCTATAATCAATCGTTGTATAAATTCTTAATCCATCTTCATAGATATTGTATGGACGACTTTTATCTTCAGGGTCCTCTGGATTACGTTTATAAATTTTATAATCGCCGTTCTCATCTTTCTGTTCCAATAATTCAGCAACTTCTTTTCGTAACCCTTCTTTAAAGTAAGTAGCACGACCTTTCTTGAAGTTTAGCTGTTGAAAATCAGTTTTTATTGGTTTTTTGGATAGTGCTTCGTACTCAGATTGAGATATTAATACACGTAACCCTTTATTGTTTCGATTGCTGTTTTTTAACCATTGCTTCAATACTTGATTCCTACGCTCAACCGCTCTTAAACTATCTTTATTTTTTGCAACTAGTATATCAACTGATTTTACACTTTTAGTTGATATTCCATTTCTTTCAGCAAGTATTGCACGATAATTTTTTATAGAAAATGTATACGGATTAAATAAGGTAGGATTTTTACACATTCCAATTAACATGGCCGCCTCTTCTTTGGTAATTGTAGAGGGGGTTTTATTAAAATAAATCTTACAAGCATTCGCTACGCCAACAGCATTGTATAAAAAATCAAATTGATTCAAATACATCGTAATTATTTCTTCTTTCGTAAAGGTTTCTTCAATTCGAGCAGAAATAATATTCTCTTTTACTTTTTCAATTAAACGATTAAACTTTCGACCATAACGACCGAAAAAAGAAGTTTCTTCTTCTTCACCAGAAGCAATTCGTTCTTCCCGTTCTTGACGTTCTTTTAATGTAAATAGTTGTTTTGCTAACTGCTGCGTAATTGTTGATGCACCACCAGATCCTCCAACATTCACAATCGCTCTACCAATCGCTTTCACATCAATACCTGAATGTGAAAAAAAGCGTTCGTCTTCTGTAGAAATTAATGCATCTGTCAGGTAAGGTGAAATCGAATCATACCTAGACACAACTCTATTTACCTTCCAATACCTTCCCATTTCTGTTTCTCCGTCGTTCGCATACACAACTGATGCTGTTAACTGTGGATCTTTTAAGTCAATGATTGAAGGTAAATCAGAAAAGGAATGATAAATTAATAATAAGAAAATAAGTAATATAGGAAATGTAGCAATTAACCAAAAATAAACAGCTTTTTTTCGCGTCAAAGAAAACAAAGTAGTTTTCGATTTATTTTGTTTTTTTGCCATAGATTTAAGTTATTTCTAAGATGAATTAGAATTTAATAGCTAACTAATTCTTATTTTTCTTTATTGATTCTTTTACAAATATCTCTATCGCCGCTGTCATACTCGGAGCATTAGGTTGTGGAGCATGTACATCTAATCTTAAATTATTTTTTAAAACAGCACTTGCTGTAGTTGGACCAAACGCAGCAATGATTGTTTTATTTTGTTTGAAATCAGGGAAATTTTTAAATAAGGATTCAATCCCACCTGGACTAAAGAAAACTAACATATCATAGTATACATTTTCCAAATCACTTAAGTCAGAAGCAACCGTTCTATAAAGCATTGCTTTCGTAAAATCGATACTGTGTTGCTCTAAGGTTTCTGGAATTTTATCGCGTAAAATATCGGTACAAGGCAATAAATACTTTTCTGTTTTATGTTTACGCATCGTTTCAACTAACTCTTCAATTGTTTGTTTTCCAAAAAATATTTTTCGTTTTCTGTAGGTAACATACTTTTGAAGGTAAAGTGCTACGGCTTCAGAAATACAAAAATATTTCATCGTATCTGGAACGGTAAACCTAGTTTCTTGTGCTATTCTAAAAAAATGATCAACAGCATTTTTAGAGGTCATAATTACAGCCGTATAATCCGAAATATTCACTCTTTGTGCACGAAACTCTTGAGCTGCAATACCTTCTACGTGAATGAATGGACGAAAATCAATCTTTAGCTTATATTTATCCGCTAAATCAAAGTAAGGAGACTTATCTCCTTCAGGTTTAGGTTGAGAAACCAAAATTGTTTTGATGCTCAAAATAGTATAGTTTAGTTATTTAAAAATCTATCTGTTACTTATACCACTAAACACAATAGCAAATGGTAATAATTCAAACGTGCAAAAATACAAAATAATATAATACAACGATATGCCTTTTGAAATAGCAAAAGTTAACCCTTGTATCAATCTTATACTATAAATTAAGCCATAAATGTAAATTAAAATTGTGCTATATATTATTTCGTGGTTTGGATTAAATACCCAAAAAACCAAATTTATTGTGATGAAAATACTTGATATTTTAAGAAATAACCAACTATTTAAACGAACCTCCAAGAGTAGCCCTGATTCACCTGTTAGTAATTCAATAAAATAGGAAGTTAAAAGTGGTTGAATGATTATGATTAAAGGGAAAGAAAATAATAAGAAAGAAAAATTGCTTTCAAGTGAGATGCTTTTGAAATAGATATACGCAGAAACCTCACTTACCAAAATAAAATTAATAATCAAACAACTATTAGTCAGTATAGATATTGGAAATTCTTCGCGAGTAATTTTTGTAATGCCTTTATTTTTAAGCACTCCATAAATTAAATTCAACTTTAAATTTGGAGAACTTAATTTAGCAATCGTTAATAATAAAAAAGAACCTATCAAAAAAATACTTAACTGATTATACATATTCACTTGTTTCCAACCAAGTTGAATGTTTGTAGTCTGCAGTTCTTGCCCAATTATTTGAAAAGAATTTGAAGCCATGGTTGATGTGCTTTTATCCACAAAAATAATGGTTAAAACAGCTCAAATTTGAATTTCTGAAAACATTTATTTTTTTGACACAAACTAACTTACAAATAATTATTTATAAAACAAATAAGCAAGAAAAATTGAAGCCATAATTCCAACAAAATCAGCTGCTAAACCTAATTTTGCTGCGTATCGAATTCGAGTAATACCCACTGAACCAAAATAAACAGCTAGTATATAAAAGGTAGTATCTGTACAGCCTTGAAATGTTGATGCTAATTTTCCTGCAAATGAATCTACACCTTTGGATTGAAATACTTCTAACATCATTGCTCTTGCACCTGGTCCACTAAATGGTTTCATAAAAGCAACCGGTAATGCGTCAATAAAAGCCAATGATGTTACACCTAAAGCAGTCAATACATAACCAATTCCATCAAATAAAGCCTGCATTGCTCCAGATGATCTAAATACAGATACAGCTGCTAAAATTGCAATAACAAAAGGTAAAATACCAATCGCAATTTCAAACCCACCTTTTGCACCTTCTACAAAAGACTCATAAATATTTACTTTCCGAATTGCTCCTAAAACAATAAACGAAACTATTGTTCCAAATAAAACAAAATTTCCAACAAAATCTGAAACTGTCGTTATTGATTCAGGATGATAAATACACCAAGTTAATAATCCAAAGATTAATGCACTCATTCCTCCGATATAAGCAAAAACTACTGGATTAAATAAATTTAATTTTTGCTTAATTGAAACCAAAATCAACCCAGTAATAGTGCTACAATATGTAGCAAATAAAATTGGCATAAAAACATCTGTAGGATTTACAGATCCACTTGAACTTCTGTAAGCAATAATACTGACCGGTATAATTGTTAAACCCGAAGTGTTCAGTACCAAAAACATTATTTGTGCATTACTCGCAGTGTCTTTTGAAGGATTTAACTCCTGAAGAAATTTCATTGCTTTCAAGCCAATCGGAGTCGCTGCATTGTCCAATCCCAACATATTAGCACTATAGTTTAACATAATAGCTCCTGCTGCTGGATGACCTTTTGGAATCTCCGGAAATAAACGAGAGAATAATGGGGAAACAAGTTTTGATAAAATATTTACAATACCCGCTTTCTCTCCAATATTCATCATTCCCATCCATAAACACAAAGCGCCTGTTAAGGAAATAACCATTTCGAAACCACCCTTTACTGTTTCAAATAAACCCTCAACTATTACTTTAAAGATGTTTAAATCATGGAATATAAAGGCTTTACCGCATGCCATTGCCATAGATATGACAAATAATAAAATCCAAATTCTGTTTAGAAGCATTTTGTTCGCTTAGTTTACTTAAATCGAAAATTCGAAAACGAAATTAACAAAATAACTAATTGTATTGAATTTATCGAATTATTAACCTTTGGATTATTGACTATCCGAACATTTTGTGTTGATTCCGAAGACAAAATTATCAATCATTTTAATGTGTTCGTTAGAAGCCAAATGATCACCTTTAAAGCCTTTAATTTTTGAATATGTTATCTTTTCTTTATACTGTTTCAAAAACATAGAAGAAACAGGCATATACGACCAATGCCACTTCTCTAATTCATATCCTTTTCGTTTTGTAACCGCTTTATCATCGTAAACTTGACAAAATCCAAATTTTGAACCATTCTCTTGTAACCATTTGTATTCTTTCAATCCTTGACCAGACTCAAAATATTTATTGTTTAAACTATTTAAATCCATATCTGTACCCCAGTGATGTCTTGATGTACAAGGCATTGAGCTAAACAACAGGATTTTTTTTGCAGTTTTAACACTGTCATTTAATGCTTTAAAATTTAACTCCCATTTTCGTTCCCATATCCCTTTTTGTTCTTCAAAATTTCTTGTTCCTGAAACAATCTGCAAATTTATACCATCTTTCTTTGCTGCAGCATGCATTTCTTTGAATTTATGATAAACTTCTTTTCTCAGATAAGTAGTCTTAGTAGATAATCCAGATTCAACTAATTCAAAACCAGAATCATTTCTATAATTGAATTTACCGATAAGATGATTTGCGTCTATGTCAACTTTGGTGTCAACAACATTGACAGTATCTTTCTTTGTTAATGGTTTATGCTTCACAACTTCATCTGTAGGAGGAATACAATACACATTAAGTAACACAAGTACAATGATTACAGGAACGGAAATAATGAATTTTTTACTCATTTTCAATAACTTGATTGTATTAATAGATTTCTTGGACAAACTTTCCAAAAACCCAACCTGTTAAACCTGTGCTTGTCTCAATTCTATACCATTTTTCTCCATTAATGAATTCCAATCGATCACCACTTATTTTCGCAAAACCTTTATCTCCATTTGCTTGAACAAATGAAATTCTATAAGAATCACCCCCCAATGATTCAACAACCTTTACTGCTCTTCCAGAATTTAAACTGAATGAAAAATTGCTTGAATACTCATTATAAAAATCAGTTTTATACCTTAATATAGCCTCATTTCTATTGTCTGAAGGAAAATAAGTGTCTAAAACCGTAACTCTTTGGTTTAACTTTAAAGAACCTCTTTTCCCAGCCGAAGTCGAAGGATTTGCTCTAACAATTACATTAGATCCTGTAATTTTTGCTTCACTATATTGAGGGAGAAAGCTGGTATGACTCGATGTTAAATATTGAAAACTAGAAAATAAAAAAACAACAAAGAATGCTGTGGAATAATAAATTAATTTCATAACACTAAATTTTAATAGGAACAAATGTAATATATTTCATTTAATTATTGAATAGAAGGCTTGACAAAATTAATGTTACGATCCAAACCTGTCTTTTTTGTTCGCATCAAAGGACTTTTTTTAAAAATTTGCTTAAATGCTTCATCTGACAATTCTTCCCAATCTCTTTTTGACAAGTCTAAAAATGTTTTACTTGGTTGAAACAAAGGTTCATTGTGAGGAGTAGCAAAACGATTCCAAGGACACACATCCATACAAATATCACAACCAAATATCCAATCATTTAATGAATTTTTAAAGCTATTTGGAATTTGTTCTTTTAATTCAATCGTCAAATAGGAAATACATTTAGAGCCATCAACCACATAGGGAGTAATTGCTTCAGTAGGACAAGCATCAATGCATCGCGTACATGTACCACAATAATCTTTTATTGGGCCATCGTAACTCAATTCTAAATCACAAATAATTTCAGCTATGAAGAAAAAGGAACCAGCTTTTGGATGAATTAAATTTGAATTTTTTCCTATCCAACCGAGTCCACTTTTCTTTGCCCATACTTTATCCATTACCGGTGCTGAGTCAACAAATACCCTGCAATCAAAATCTCCAATATTAGTTTTTAAATCTGTAACTAAATCTTTTAATTTTGACTTCACTACAAAATGATAGTCTTCTCCATAAGCATACTTAGAAACTTTATAAGTATCCTCTTTTTGTTGATTCGTTGTCGAATAATTGAATAACAATGAAATGACAGATTTAGCACCTGGAACTAATTCTCTAGGGTCTAGACGTTTGTCGAAATGATTACTCATATACGACATGTTTCCATGTTTTTCGCTTTTTAACCAAGCTTCAAAAAGTGGAGCTTC
>CAMCQL010000103.1 GCA_945877005.1 Chryseobacterium gleum | reverse complement strand
GTAATTAAAGTAACTTCAGCTAATGCATGAATAAGATAAATTTTATTGGAGCTTACTTCCTCACAAATATAACGTTTCCTGCGAATATCTTTTTTCACATACATTTTATCATTCAATACAAAAGTAGCATTTTTCGGGATGTTTTCAAGCAGTGATAATGATTCATGCCGTGTATCGTAATTTTTCAAAATACGATAGAGTGGTAGGTCATTGCAAGAGGAGGCTTTAGTATTGATTAAAGAATTAACTAAGGCTATTTCTATGTCGTTTGGTAATTTATTGGAATTGATTACGGGTATTAATAATTGCTGGTATTGTTTCACCCATTCTTTGCCGTGCGGTGCAACTCGTCTATTAAAAAGCAAGAAAGTTTTTAAGTGTGCAATTTCATGTAGTGAAGTAATTAGGAAAGAGTATGGGTTTAAGTCGTTATTAATTGTGATTTGGTGTGATTTCCCATTGTTTAATGGTCGGTAATCTCCTAATTTAGTAGCCCGAGGTTTTACTATTTTAAAGCGAATTGAATGTTCAACGATAAATTGAGCAATTAAATTTTCGAATTCATCAGGTAAATACCGTTTTAGTTGTAATGCGAGTTTTTCTACTAAGGCTGTTTTATCGGTCATGTTCCTGAGAAAAAATAAGTATTTAGTATGAATTTATGTTAAGTTGTCAATAAAATTAATATAATATTTAATTTAGCGCATTATGTTGACGATTGTTTCAAATATTGGTAAGTACATGTTGATGATGTGGGAGGTTTTTTCGAAACCTCAACGATTGACTATTTTTTGGAAACGATTTATCGAGGAAGTAAATATTATTGGGGTAAGTTCATTTCCAATAGTCATGTTGATGTCGGTCTTTATGGGAGGGGTAATTGCACTTCAAACTGCATCAAATATGGATTTGCCTTTATTGCCTGAGTATACCATTGGTTACATTACAAGACAAAGTACAATCTTAGAATTCTCACCTACAATTATTTCACTGATTTTAGCAGGTAAAATAGGTTCTAGTGTTTCGTCTGAAATAGGAATGATGCGAGTTACAGAACAAATTGACGCTTTAGAAATTATGGGTGTAAATTCCTTGAATTACCTTGTTTTCCCAAAAATCATGGCAGCAGTTTTTTTCTTCCCTATTATCATAATTTTCTCGATGCTACTAAGTATGTTGGGAGGTTGGTTGTCGCTTGTTTCTACAGGATTGTCTTCCAGTGAGTCATACGTGTATGGTTTGAGGTCTTTTTTTAAAGTTTTTTCTGTGTATTATGCCTTATCAAAGACAGTTGTATTTGGGTTTTTAATTATTTCTGTTTCTTCTTTTTACGGATATTATGCCAAAGGCGGTGCAATCGATGTTGGAAGAGCTTCAACAAAGGCGGTAGTCTATAGTAGTATTTCTATTTTGTTAGCAAATTTCTTAATTACTCAAATGTTTTTATTGTAATGATTGAAGTAATAGGTGTAAATAAATCATTTGGGGAGCATGCAGTTTTACAAGACATTAATGCTTATTTTGACAAAGGGAGGGTTAATTTAATTATTGGAGCTTCAGGAGGAGGAAAGTCTGTTTTATCAAAATGCATCGTTGGTTTGCATGAGGTTGATAGCGGTGAGATTTTATTTGACGGGAAAGATGTTTGTCAAATGAATGAATTGGAACGAAGAGACCTTCGTAAAAAAATAGGAATGTTGTTCCAAGGTGGGGCACTTTTTGATTCAATGACAGTTGAAAATAATGTAATGTTTCCTTTGCGCATGTTTACAAAAATGCGGAAACCTGAAATGAGAGACAAAGTTAATTTTTGTTTAGAGCGCGTTGATTTAGCAGGTAAGGGACATTTGTATCCCTCTGAATGTAGTGGGGGAATGAAAAAAAGAGTTGCAATTGCTAGGGCGATTGTTATGAATCCAGAGTATTTGTTTTGCGATGAACCTAATTCAGGGTTGGATCCAAAAACTTCTATATTAATCGATAATTTGATTCAGGAAATTACCTACGAGTTCAATACCACTACAATTGTGATTACGCACGATATGAATAGTGTGATTGAAATAGGGGATACGATTAACTTCATGTTTGAAGGGAAAAACTGGTGGCAGGGCAATAAAAATGAAATTGTTCGAACTGAAAACCTTCAAGTAGTTGATTTTGTGTATGCTTCTAAATTCATGAAGCAAATCAAAGAGAAATTAAAATAATGAAGTATAACCAATGTGGATGACACCGTCTTTAATGAAAACGGGATTGTTCATTTGTCTTCCTAAAGCATAAGTTAAATTAAAAAGACCAATTTCAGTAGCGAAACTAATCCCGCCACCAATGCTGAATGGGTGATCGTACGTAATAGCTGCTAATTTATTTTCATACCAACTTTGATCGTAGAATAGAAATAGGTAAGCATTGTTTTCTAAAAGATAACGGTATTCAATCGTTGAAGTATTTCGTTTGTTTGCTGTTATTTCTTGTTCTTTAAACCCTCTTTGAGTAGTAAGTCCTCCAAAGCGCATTAGTTCGTTAGATACAAAGAAGGGCTGTATTAATACTTCATTTTGAGTACTGAATTTTATAATGTTGCGTTGGCTCAATGGAAGATAGGTTTCCAATCCAAATTGTAGTTTGTAGGATGTTGTAGTTCCTTCCTTGTTTTTTCTTAATCCAGCAGCAAGATCTATCTTGAACTTATAACCTTTTGTAGGTGTGATGATTTGATCTATTTTTTGATGGCTGATGGACACGCCATAATAATTTGTTGAGATGTTTGTTGAGATATTTTGAGAATTGGTACCAAGTCTATTCGAGCTATAATTAGTATAATATGTTTTTAAAACTAATCCATTTTGAGTAAGGTATTGAAGATTGTATTTTTGACTTACTTCGATAAAAGTTGAGTCTTTTTTGAATAAATTGAATTCAGTTTCTATTCCGATTGGAGATTTTAAAATAAATGGAAAATTGATTAGTCCTTTTAGTTGTTGAGTTTTTTGTGGAAGTGATTTCCAATTAAATTCTATCGTTTCTAATTTTTTTAGTTTGTGGTATAATTTTAAATCGAGGTCTCCAGTAATGTTATAGGTACCATTGGTTGCAGGTTGAAATCCCATTAAGCCATTAATGCGATTTATCGGAGCTTCATTTAAGTACAAGTATAAATCTACAGAATCATTCGTGAATACGACTTCAGAATTCTTAACCGTTTGAATAAATGGGAATTGACGAATACGTTGCGTGCAACTTTCTTTTGATTGCAGCTGATAGTTTGCATTAGGAGAGATAGAAGTTAATAATTCGAGGTGTTTTTTAGTTGTTTGTAGGTTTCCTTTAAGGTGGATTGTACCCCACTTAAAATGTTGGTAAGGATGTATGGAATAATAGATGATCGAAGTTGGTGTTAAAAGTTGAAAACTATCTACCTTAATAGATGTAAATGGATAACCTACATCTACATATTTTTGTTGCGTCAATGATAAGTAGCGATCGATTTCAACCGGATTTAGCAATGAGGAAATGAATTTGCTTGATAATGAAGGACTTGGGGAGGCTTTAGTGTATTCGTTTGTTGAAACAGTAAAAAATAATTGTGCTTTAGAGAATTTTTGTCCTAAGTAGCCCCATGTTACAATTGAATCTTTTTTGAGGGCACTGGAATCAATTGAGTAGAGTAAATATCCTTTTTTTCGATAATAACTTAGTTTTTTTGTTAAAAAATATCCTTTTGAAATTTCATCTTGAGCTTGAAAAAGATAGGATGTTCTAAAATCAAATTTTGTAGGAGTGGAATAATTTTTTTGACTAAATCCAACGGTATAATGAAAAATACACACAATCGTCGTTAAAAATAGTTTAAAATGTCGTTTAAAATTTTTCAACGTTAAAAAGTTAAAAAAAAACAGTAGTATTTTTATGAAAATAACCATTTACTTGTTGTAAAATCCTATTTTTGTAGTATAATAATCATATATCACATGAAAAAAAGTTTATACATTACAGCATTTTTAGTAACAGTTTCATTATTAGCCTCATCTTGTGGTTCTCGTAGAAATGCAGGTAGATGTGATGCATACGGTAGTAATGTAGAAACTAAAGGTGATATTGCTCGAAAATAATTATTTTCTAAGCACAAAGTTTTGCCCTAAATAAACTTTTCTAACTTGTTCGTCTGAAGCCAGCTCTTCAGCAGTTCCAGATTTCAGAATACTTCCTTCAAATAACAAGTAAGCCCTATTCGTAATTGAAAGTGTTTCTTGAACATTGTGGTCAGTAATCAAGATCCCTATATTTCTTTTTTTAAGGTCTGCTACTATTTGTTGAATGTCTTCAACAGCTATTGGATCAACTCCAGCAAATGGTTCGTCTAGTAAGACAAATTTAGGGTCTGTAGCTAAAGATCTCGCTATTTCTGTTCTTCTTTTTTCTCCTCCAGATAATCTATTTCCTAAGTTTTTCCGAACATGTGTTAAACTGAATTCTTCTAATAGTTGTTCTAATTTTTCTTTTCGCTCAATTTTTGAAAGTTCCGTCATTTCTAAAATTGCCATTATGTTGTCTTCGACACTTAGTTTTCGGAATACGGAGACTTCTTGAGGGAGGTACCCAAGACCAAGTTGCGCGCGCTTGTACATTGGATAGTTGGTAATCTCTAAGTCATCGAGGTAAACAGCACCTTGATCGGGTTTTACAAGTCCAACAATCATATAGAAAGTAGTGGTTTTGCCTGCCCCATTCGGACCAAGTAGACCAACTATTTCGCCTTGATTTACTTCTACTGAAACGCCATTCACAACATTTCTGTCTTTGTATTTTTTGAAGATATTATCTGTGTATAGTTTCATTGTTTAAAAAGATATTGTCCATAATCCACGAACACCAATTGGGAATTTTGCTCCTTCATTATGTGTCATTCTCCAAATTACATCAACCCTGAAGAATTGAGCGATGTTTTCAAGTCCTAAGGATAATTCTGTGTAAGGAACTTTATTGAACGAACGAACGAACGATGGGATTTGGTAGGTGCGTGTTGCGTTTTTTGACACCGAACCGTAAGTCATTTTCATACTTGATACTAAGCGTAACTTTAATTTTTGAATCATTGGTAAGTAATTAAAAATGAATCCTCCCCATTTTTGTTCAAATATTCCAGTAACGTAGGTGTCAGACACAAATTCATAGTAATTAAGTAAATTGAAACTTTTTGTTTCTAACCAATAAGATTGATTTCCTTCATGAACTTTCATTAATGGATAAGGAACATTACCAAATACTTTTCCCGCCTTTAGAACATAATCCATTCTACCAAATGAACCTATATTTCTGAATTGTTGCATTTGCAATTCGACTTTTTGATAATCAAATTGACTACCAAGTATGTTTTTAAGTCCAAATGCCGACTTAAGATTAAAAATTGGGTTTTTATTTTTAATGTTTCTTCGTTCAAAGATGCCATTTACATACTCTTCGTCTTTGCAATAGCGCAGATTAAATCCTATTTCATTGGTTTGTATGTATTCTAGGTTTTCCTTTGATCCATTATTCAATTTTTCAAAAGTTGCAATCCCCTGAGGAGTGATTTTTCTTAGATCATTGCTCAATTTAATGACGAAATCTTTCCCTAAATCCTTTTCGATAGCAATTCCAAACTTGTCTTCAAAGGTGATTTTATCGAGTGCTCCAGTTCGGAATATGGTGTTAAAAGTGGAGCCAATCAAACTTGCTCCATCTGCCATTCCAATCTGGTCTAAATCACTCTTTCCATAGATACTATAAATGGTTCGTTGTGGATTTTTAGTTTTGAAATTAATACCTGCACTGTATTTAAAACGATGGTCATTAAATCCATAGGCAATACTACCCATTAGCCTTAATTGGTTAGAAAAATATCTAGACGTACGAAGTGAAAAACCCAATCGGAGCTTCTCAATGGGATTTGTACTTATTAATCCATAAAGACTTCCGTACTCAAATTTACCTTGTTCGTAAAAACCTGTGCCTAATAGGTAAGGTATTTTTTTAAGCGCAATAAAAAAAGGGGTTTTATTCAATGAGTCAGCCATTTCAGTGATCTTTGCCTCTTGCTTCGTAATTTTTAAATGTCGCTGATTATTCCAAAAATTCGAATCTTTAAGTAATGCATCTTCTTTCAATACGACTTGTTTGTTATTGTTGAAAAATGACTCAGGTCTGGGTTGATTAATGACAAAGTTTTTTCTAGAGGATGTTTTTCGAGCAAAGAACCCATATAATTCACTTTTTTTTGTCACTTTTAAGTCTGCCATTGTTTCTTCAAACGTCATCATCCAAACCTCTTTGTCTACTTGTTCAAATTTTTGCTTAATGAAGAGGTCTTGAAGGTAATTGATATTTGCTCCAGGTGAGATCTTCGCTTTAATTTCTTTTACCGCATAGGTGGTGTCATGGATGTACATTTCACCTTCAAAAGTTAAATCTCCATATCTTCTAGGGACAAATCGCATTTTATAGCACCATTTTTTATCTATGAACATGGAATCATCCAAGTAGAATCTGTAAAAATTACGCGCTGAATTTGCAAGTGGACTGACAAAGTCTTTTTGAACAATCGGAATGAAGTTTTCGTAAAAATTAACATCTAGATAGATGTCTCCTACAAGGTCTGTAACTTGAAAGCGCTGCATCCCCGTTGTTTTACTTGCTTTAATTATTTCTAGTTTCTGTTTTGGTTCTTTGGTATAGTGAAAATCCGAGATGCTTTCACTTAAAAATAATGGCAGAAATTTCTTTTGACTACTAGAGGTATCTAAATAGTCTAGAATGAAATCAAAATGCTTTACAATGGAATTGTCTTTGAATGAAGTGTCAATGTTGTTTAAGTCCAATTGCAATTTACTATATGCTTCATACTCATAGGCGAGTAATTTTGTTTTGTTGTTGATGGGTTTGTTTGCAATGATTTTTTTATGAAGTATGGTAGAAGGTAATTCATCCGGTGGGCGAACTACTACTTCGTTCATTTCTGTAAGCGCAGGCTCTAATATTACATTTAG
>CAMCQL010000102.1 GCA_945877005.1 Chryseobacterium gleum | reverse complement strand
TAACACCACCATTGGCTCAAGCATTAAGGCGCGCGCGATTGCTAAACGTTGTTTCTCACCTCCTGATAAATCAATGGCTTTATTGTTTTTTAAATGTTCTAACTCGATGAGCTGCAATAAATCTTCGGCTAACTCTTCTCTTGCTTCTTTTGTCAAATGTTGGCCTTTCACCAATAAATTTTCCTTTACGGTATGGTAAGGATCAAGCGCAAACTCTTGATTTACCAATTGAATTTCAGGATGTCCAGGAACTAACGTTTCGTTTGGTCCACGAACAATTTCTTTATTCAACACTACCTGACCTGTAGTAGGTGTAAGCAATCCTGCCAACACCTGAAGTAAAGTTGATTTCCCACTTCCACTTGCGCCAACAATTCCAATAAAATCTCCTTTTTTTAACTGAAATGCAACATCAGAAAACAATAATCGCTCACCTCTACTAAAACTCAGTTCTTTTACCTTTAACATCTATTTTTATTCAACGATCAATTCTTTCGGGAATTGTTTAGCAGCAATGTAAACTCCTGGAATTGGATTTGTTAACGGTTCATAATCTTTAATGTAAACTTTTAACTGTTTGCCTTCTACTGTATCATTTAATTCAAATCGATCTACCAATGAAGTTGACAATGCAAAAGCACCATGTATTCCGTTCGATTGTTGCAATTCAAATACAAGCATATTTGTTAGCTCGAAAGAAAAAGGGCCAATTTGATCCGTTTCGCCTGCTAAAGTATAGCTTCCGTTCTCACATACCACTACTTCCTCTAATCCATCTACTTCTAATTCATCTTCCCATTCAAACATAGGATTTTTTTCAGATTCATTTCCCCCATGATTTGCTTCAGCGTATTCCGGAGAAAAGTCATCGTTTAATAAGTAAAAATGTGCGTTTAATTTCATTGTAGAATTCGTTTAGTTATTTGTAAATGTGTACATCATTGTTGTAATCTTCAATATTATCCTTTACCACTTTTATTGCCATTGTCAAGATGTAAATATCTACTGGTTGATTTTTTTGTACCCATAGCAAAGCTTCGTTCTCTCCATCGATGGCTTTCGCCATTTGAATGAGCAAATGAAAGTTGTTGTTTTCTAACCAGCGCATGGCTGATTTCTTTGATTCAGCAGCTTGAATAAACGCCAATAAATGAGGATAGCCATTGTCCATTAACCAGATTCTTGATTTCTCATTCAATTTAATTGCCGCGCAAGCTGCATGCAATTCGGGATAACCGTTGTCTCGCAACCAATCCAAAAACTCTTGTTTCCCTTCTACCGCTTTCGCCCAAGCCAAAATAATTTTGGGTGGATAATCCAATGATTTAATGGGAACAACCTGAATTGCATCACCCTCTACCAAACGACTTGGCTTTTTCTTCTTAAAAAAATTAAACGGCATAAAATAAATAAGCGACTAAAACAGCTGTTGTAAATCCGACAATGTCACAAATAATACCTCCCATTGCAGCATAGCGAGTATTTTTAACTTTTACTGATCCAAAATAAACGGCCAATACATAAAATGTGGTTTCTGTACTCCCTTGAAAAGTAGCTGCTAATTTCCCTACAAATGAGTCTACGCCAAATGTTTCCCATGATTCCACCATCAAGGCACGAGAACCGCTTCCTGAGAAAGGCTTCATCAAGGCAACTGGGAGCGCATCCACAAATTGAGTCGCTGTAACCCCAATGGCTACCAACGAATATTTCAAACCTTGAATCAACGCATCTAACGCACCACACGATCTGAACACAGCAATTGCAGCCAACATTGCAACAAGGTAAGGAACAATTCCAATGGCAACCTCAAATCCTCCTTTTGCCCCTTCAATAAAGGAATCGTACACATTGACTTTCGACCGAATGGCAAGAAGAATAAAAAAGACGATTAGTAAAAACAAGAATAAATTACTTCCAACTGAAGAAATTGGTTGAATCATTGTGGGGTAATTGTACAATAAAATCAATAAACCAACAATCAATGCTGTTAAGCTTCCAACATAAGCAACGACCACTTTATTTAATAGATTGATTTTCTGACGTACACCAACATAAATCAACCCCGCCAAAGTAGCAAAAAAGGTAGCAATCAAAATGGGTAAAAAAACTTCGGATGGACTTGCAGCACCTTTAGCAGCGCGTAATGACAAAATGCTTATCGGTATAATAGTCAAACCAGAGGCATTCAAAACCAAAAACATAATTTGAGCATTTGTTGCTCTTTCTGGGGTTGGATTCAATGTTTGTAATTCTTTCATTGCTTTCAATCCCATTGGTGTTGCGGCATTGTCCAATCCCAACATATTTGCGGAAATGTTCATCATCATTGAACCTATGGCAGGATGATTTTTAGGGACTTCAGGGAACAATTTTGTAAATAAAGGTGCAACTAACCTTGTCATGATACGAATTGCTCCGCCTTCTTCTCCAATTTTCATAAATCCCAGCCATAAACAAAGTGCCCCAGTGAAATAAAGCGAAATTTCAAACCCTGATTTAGCAGAATCAAAAAGAGATGCTACCATTTTTTCAAAAATGGTCAAGTCGTGCCAAAAAATCAATTTTGATAACCCCGTAACGAGGGCTATTAAAAACATTCCAATCCAAATTCTATTTAAAAGCATCTTAATTTACGGTATTTGAGTTGGAATATTTAACACATATTTCAATGAAATTCTGTATCAATTGAGTCCCTTGATTTCCAGAAACTTCAGGATGAAATTGTACTCCAAAAAATGGTTTTGATTCATGACCCATTGCCTCGTTCACGCAGGCATCTGAGGCAGCAAGCAATTTAAACTGAAATGGAATAGAAATAGATTCGCAATGATCTTCCATCATTTCAAATTCGGTGGGTAATTTGTCAAAAAGTGAATGGTCTTCAATCGATTCAATGATTTGCCAATCCCGATCCTCCTTTTGCTTGGAAGGAACTGCTCCGTAAAGCAATCCTAATAACTGATGACCGAAACAGATTCCTAAAATTGGAATTTCAATTTCTTTAAGGTAAGCAACATGGTTCTTATAATTTGTCGGATCAATTTCTGTAATTAAAATCGGAGCTCCCGAAAAAATCACCCCTAACTTTCCACTGAAATCTTCGCGCGTAAGATCCCAAAATGGTACAGTTGTAAAATCCATTTCTAAATCTACCGCCTCTTCAATCAATGGTGTCTTCAAACTTCCACAATCAACAATAAGAATCATGCTAAAAATATTTTTATAAAAGTACAGAAATGATTTAAAATGAAAAATCTATTCCCCAAAGAATTTCTAACGGAGTAAGCCCTGACTTATATTATCCAATAAATCAATTGGCATGACGAAGTATGGGCTCTGAAAGGGGCGTCCAAAAACACGTTTGTTGATTCGCTTCGTCTAATCCATCAATCACCCAGGTATTGCAGTTGTAAAATAGATTGTAATTTCCTTTGGCGTCGTAAAATGCATCTCGATCCCCATAAACAGCGTCCGTAGGAATCCACTTTGCCTTCCCTTTTTCTTTTACCATGGTGTTTTTAATAAACACACTAAGTTTTTGATAATCCTTTTCTGAAATCGTTAATTTGCGTACTAAATTGCTTTTCTTGATAGAATCATAATAGGTAACATGCAATGCTGAACTACTCAAACCAAAGGTTGACTTGAAAGCCGTTGAAAAAGTTAGGTCCCCCCATGTAGGCGTATTCAAATAAAACCCTTTATCTCCCCAACCAAAAGCGATCCAATTGGCGGATTGAATTTTCCCTCTTGTATTTTCGAACGGAAAAAAATGTTCCCAATTCACACGCTTAGTGGTAACAGGTAGTACTAAATCTGTATGAACCCCATTTGAAAGAACGTACATCGTCACCTTGCCTTTTTTGGGATGGGTGTTTATTTCAATCGGTGAAAATGTAACAATGCATAAAAAGTAAAAACAAATTAAAGCAATGAACAACTCCAGTGGTATCCACAAAGCAATGCACATTTGTCTTATTAATTTGTTTCTCAATTTTTTTATCCTTTGAAATGTAACTAACGCTATAAAACTTTCCAATTAGACACTTTTCCAGTTCTACTTTGGTTCTTTTTTCGGTAATCCAACTTTAGCGAGAATATCATTTGCCTTAGCTAATTTCTCTGGAAAAAGAATTTTACTTCTAAATTGTTCAAGTTTCTTATCAAAGACAATTACTGGAACTTTCGAGCTATTAAGTTGTTCAATCTTTTTCATCTTCTTAAATATTTTCTTTTTTTGTAATTAAAAATGCTTCGTAATCTTCACCAACAATAAATTCTTCCCATTTGTTTTGTTCAATTGTCAAACCAAAAACTTTAAAATCTACTTTAATTTCTGCCAAATTGTTTGTTATTCCCATTCTGTAAAGTCGAGTTCTAACAGTTGTGCTACCACTGGCAAATATCCATGCTTCTGGATATTTTTCTGTAAAAGCGTAAACTGTGGAAGCAACTGTTGCTAGCACTTTAATACTATCTCCATTATTGGTTATCGATGAATCGTCTATTGCATTCGTTGTTTCATTGAAATCTCCAAAAGCTAGATTATAAATATTTTTAGTTCCAGTTTCAGAATATTCTACCATTTTATGAATAACACCTTTAGGACCTTCACTTTTAAACTCATATATTTTCAATGAGTCTTCAGATTTGTACAAATACATTGGGTTATTCATTTATTTTATTGTTTTATTGGATTCAAATTTACAGAATTCTATCTTTATTTTCTAATAATTCTTAGAAGTTATTTATTTCAGTTTGTTCTTTTTCCAGTGTTATAGAAACACTAATTTTTCTATTCTGAACAACATCAGCCATAATTTAACGGATCAAGTTTTCCCAATAAAAATGGCTTACAAAAAATCAGTAAGCCATATAATTTCATTCATAAACTATCATTCAAATCCGATAATCCCAAATCGGCTCGCTCCGCCTTCCGAACGTTCGTAAACTCTCCGCTCGATGCAGTTCAGAAAAATAGTTCCGAGCTTAAATTAGCTTCTTTTTAAATAGTCATCCTTCGACTTCCGAAATCAATTTGCTTAAAAAAAGCAATCCTATAAAATTATACTCAGCCAAAACACTACTTTAAACCATACATTTGGCTGAGTATAAAAAATAAATTTAAAAAATAACAGTAATTATACTCAGCCAAAACACTACTTTAAAACTCACATTTGGCTGAGTATAAAAACTTACTAGTCTTGTTTTTGATTACAAATCGAATCTATAAATAGCCACTATACCTACGAAAACTAAAGAATATTTTTCAGACATCGCAACTACAACAATACAACTACGAATTTTTATGATTTTTATCATGTTTTAGATTGAGGAGTATCATTTTGCACCGGATTGAATCTCTCGTACTTTGCTGAGTAAAATTTAAAACTGAACAAGTATGCCTTTCTATCAAAAACATGGTGTAATTCCGAAAAAGCGACATATCGTTTCAAGACAAACGAATGGTAAATTATATCACGAAGAGTTAGTAGGTACAGAGGGATTCTCTGGAATGTCTTCTTTAGTATACCATTTGCACCCACCAACAATGGTGAAAGAAATGGGAGAAGCATATTCCGTAAAACCAACAATCGCTGTATCTGAGAATTTAAAATGTTTGAGTTTTGCAGGTTTTGAATTAAAACCTGAAGCTGATTATCTTAAAAGTCGTAAAACACTTTTCGTAAATAACGATATGCACATTGGTCTTGCTGCACCAAAAAATTCAACTCCTTATTTCTTTAAAAATGCGGATGCAGACGAGCTAATTTTCATACACGTTGGAAAAGGCACATTAAAAACAATGTATGGTAAAATTGATTTCGAATACGGAGATTATTTAATTATCCCACGAGGAACTGTTTACCAAATCGACTTTACCACAGAAGAAAACAAATTGTTAATCGTTGAATCATTTAGTCCGATTACAACTCCAAAACGTTACCGCAATCAATATGGTCAATTGTTGGAACATTCTCCATTCTGTGAACGCGACATTAAAACTCCACAAGCATTAGAAACGTTCGATACGAAAGGAGAATTCTTAGTCAACATTAAAAAACAGGGAAACATTTATCCTTACACTTACGCAACACATCCTTTTGATGTAGCGGGTTGGGATGGTTACCATTATCCGTACGCATTTTCAATTTTCAATTTCGAGCCGATTACTGGTCGTATTCACATGCCACCACCAATCCACCAAACATTTGAAGGAAACAACTTTGTGATTTGTTCGTTCGTTCCTCGTATGTACGACTACCATCCTGATGCTGTTCCTGCTCCTTACCACCATAGCAATATTGATTCAGATGAACTATTGTATTATGTAGATGGTGACTTTATGAGTAGAAATGATATTCAAAAAGGTCAAATTACGCTTCACCCAGGAGGCTTACCTCACGGGCCTCATCCAGGAGCCATCGAAAGATCGATCGGTAAAAAAGAAACGAATGAACTTGCAGTAATGATTGATCCATTCAAACCTGTGATGATTACAGATGAGGCTTTAAAACTTGAGGTGAATGACTACTACAAATCATGGATGAACCAAGAAATGATTCAAGATTAATCAATTGAAAATCATACTATTATAAATAAATTACTATTATGGAATCAAAAGACTTAAAAAACGTTGAGAACTATAACTATGGGTTAGAAAAAATCTTCGCTGATGCACAAGATTTTCTTCCTATCAATGGTACAGATTATGTAGAACTTTATGTAGGGAACGCTAAACAATCCGCACACTTTTACAAAACTGCTTTTGGCTTTCAATCATTTGCTTATCAAGGTTTAGAAACAGGCGTTTCAGATCGAACATCTTATGTCGTTCAACAAGATAAAATCAGATTAATCTTAACAACCCCTTTAAATTCTGATAGTGAAATTGGGGAACACATCAAACAACATGGAGATGGCGTGAAAGTAATCGCACTTTGGGTAGATGATGCCCGAAAATCTTACGAAGAAACCATCAAAAGAGGAGCTAAATCCTACTTTGAACCACGTGTTGAATCAGA
>CAMCQL010000101.1 GCA_945877005.1 Chryseobacterium gleum | reverse complement strand
TATTTTGTGAAGCGATAATTTTAACAGTTGGTTCAATTTTCCATGTTTCTATTGGTGTATTAGCTAGAATACCTTGATTAAAAACGATTTTTAATCGGTTGTCTTGAAGTATTTCTGTTGAATGAATTTGCAATGGACGACGAAGACTTGTTTCAGAATACCTGCTATTTTTGAATCCAGGTGTACCTCCTTCTGATGAAGTTGAAACTGACCAATTCGATGAATCAGAACATGGATGATTTGGATTGATTCGCTCTAAGCTGTAACCATCAGATTTATGGGTTGAGTACCATTCACTTGTATAGCTTACTGAATCAATCAATTGATTTGAGTTATTTATTAATTTAAGTCGGTCTCCTGTGTTGTTTAATAAAGGAAAATTAGTTACACCAATTGATTGATTTAAAAACAGTGTTCCAGCAGTGTTACAAATAACTTTGTATTCTTTGGGTTTTAACCAGATCGAAAGTATTTTGCCTTCACCTGTTGCGTCACCTATTTTCCATCCTTCTAATTGAAAATATTTGTCGCTTTTATTATATAGCTCAATGTATTCAATTTCAGGTAATCCAACTGAAGGAGAGGGTGAACTCATGATTTCGTTAATGATTACGTCACCATATAACGCTTCTTCACCGATTAAATAGGTAAATGTTCGAGTTGTTGTAACAATCTTATTTCCTGCTAAATCAGATATGTTTTGTAGTGTTAATTGATAATTTTTTCCATTCATTAATCCTTGATTAAGAAGAAATGAAAATTTGTTTTTGTTCAAAGAATCTCGCTTAAATTCAATGATCGTAATCGATTTATCACTCAAATTTAAGTTTTCGAATTGTTTTAAACTATTGGTATCGATTGATTCATTGAATTCAATCTCAATATGGAAGTTGTCTTTTACTTCAATGTTGCTAATTTCAGGCGCTTTTTTATCGGTGATGGGTGGTCCTGCATAAAAGTTGTCAAAGTAGAATTTACTTGCGTTTGTTTTTGTATAGTTGCAAAAAACACCCATGTATGTACCCAATAAATTACTAGGGTCTTGACTACTTGCTTCAAGTTGAAAGTTTATCCCACCATTATAGTCTGTATATAATGACCAAACTCCTGTTTTTGATCGAGTTACTTTAATTTGTACAATGAAATTAGTAGCAATCGTTCCAATTGTTCCATTCAATAATTCCTTAGAAGTTCCTTTTTCATTTTTAAACAATCGAATCGCATCTCCACTTCCAGCCTCACCTAATTGTAGGTAATATCCAGAGGTAATGTTGTCGATTTTTTCGTTATCTGCTGTTAAATAGATTCTTGAATAATTATTATTTGAAGGTGAAAAAGATTGTTTGACCCACACCCTCCATTCTATATCTTCAATTGATGAAAGCTGATGCGCTGTAACAAGATGCGCAGAACTAGCAAGTGTATCTTTTGATTTAAGTTGAAGTTGGTAGGAAGTGTTGATGATAAATTTGGTATCAGTTCCAATCCAATTTGGTTGAAATGTATAGTTTCCATCTGAAAATTCTTCATTGAGTTGACTTAAACCAACTTTGAAGAGTAAAATAAATGTGAGAAGGCTAAGTTTTTTCATAACTTCGGTTTCGGATTTGCAAAAATAGTAATTTTGTACGGCATCATACTCCCTAAGTTTATTTCTAATAACCCTTTAATGTATGGTAGTTTATGTTAATTTTGTAGGATTATCCTGTTCTTTACTAGGAT
This sequence comes from Chryseobacterium gleum, assembly GCA_945877005.1. GTDB lineage: Bacteria > Bacteroidota > Bacteroidia > Flavobacteriales_D > Crocinitomicaceae > CANHVK01. The sequence continues at coordinate 5,428 of CAMCQL010000101.1, read as the reverse complement.
AATTAATTATATTAACTTATTGATTTATAAATAAATAATTTTAATTGAATGAAAGTTGCAGTTATTGGTGCTACTGGTATGGTAGGGAATGTTATGTTACAAGTATTAAAGGAAAGAAATTTTCCTTTTTCAGAGTTAATCCTTGTGGCTTCTGAAAAATCAATAGGTAAGAAAGTGCATTTTAATGGACAAGAATTTAGTATTGTTTCATTAGAACAAGCGGTATTGATGAAGCCGGATATAGCATTATTTTCTGCAGGTGGAGAAACTTCATTGGAATGGGCGCCGAAATTTGCTGAAGTTGGGACAACGGTCATTGACAATAGTTCTGCATGGAGAATGGATCCGTTAAAAAAATTGATTGTACCAGAAATTAATGGGGACTCATTAACTGTTTCAGATAAAATTATAGCTAATCCAAATTGTAGTACCATTCAAATGGTGATGGTATTAGCTCCTTTACATGCTAAGTATGGTGTTAAACGAGTGATTGTTTCAACCTATCAATCCATTACTGGAACAGGTGTAAAAGCGGTTCAACAATTAGAAAATGAACGTGTGGGTATTGACGGCGAGAAAGCATATTACTATACCATCGACAAAAATTGTATTCCTCAATGCGATTCTTTTTTAGACAATGGGTATACAAAAGAAGAGATGAAGTTAGTCAATGAAACTCAAAAAATAGTTGCACAATCCATTAATGTTACTGCTACTGCTGTTCGTGTTCCTGTTGTTGGTGGGCATTCTGAATCAGTGAACATTGAATTTGAAAATGATTTTAATATCGATGAAGTTCGTTCGCTATTATCAGGAACTCCGGGTATAGAGTTAAAAGACAATACCCAGGAATTTGATTACCCAATGCCTTTGTATGCACAAGGCAAAGATGCTGTTTTTGTGGGTAGAATTCGTAGAGATTTATCTCAGCAGAACACGATAAATATGTGGATTGTTGCCGATAATTTGAGGAAAGGAGCGGCAACAAATGCTGTTCAAATTGCACAATTATTGGTAGACAAAGGATTAGTATAGCTTTCATAAATACCAACTAAGAGGATTGATTTCTTTGTTGGTATTTTTAAAAAGTTGCAGTTAAAATTTTATCGAATAAGGAACTCGAGTACATTTTCTAAGAAAGCTTCGCTCGCCTCTGCATGAACCCAATGACCACTATTTTGAATTGTTACAAGTTCAGAGTCTGGGAATACTTCTTCAATTTCTTCCCAATCCTCATCTAAGATATAATTGGATAATGCACCTCTGATGAATAAAGTTTGTATCCACACTTCTTTTTTAGGGATTTCACTTAAGATTTCATCCATTTCAGCTTCAAGCACTCCTACATTCATTCTCCATGCAAGTTGCCCTTTTTCTTTCCAATAAAGATTTTTTAATAAAAATTGTCGAACTCCATTGGAGTTTATGAATGGTTTCATTGCCTCTTCAGCTTCTGAACGAGCGTTAATAGTTGAAAGATTAACCGATTTTATTCCTTCAATAATTTCTTGATGGTGAAAAGGATACCTTTTAATTCCTATATCAACGACTATAAGTTTTTCTAAACGATGGGGATAATTTTGCGCATAATGCATGGCTGTTTTTCCTCCCATCGAATGACCGATTAAATGAAATTTTTCAATTTGTAGGTGTTGAATCAATCGTTCTAAATCGTCAGCTAAGAGTTTATAGGAAAACGCATGATGCCAATCCGAATGTCCATGGTTTCGTTGATCGATTGTAATTACTCTGAAATAACTACTTAGTTTATTCGCATGTGTTTGCCAATTGTCTGATTGTCCAAACAACCCATGTAAAATACAAACAACTTTTCCAGAAGTACCGGAATCTTTATAATGCAACAACATAATTTACTGAACAGCTACTTTAAATTGTCTATCATTGATTGAAGAAAGAAGTTGAATCATTTTTTGTTGGTCAATAAGAGTACTATCATAATTTATTTTTAGTACGTTGACTTTTCTTTCTTCTTCAAAGTCAATTTCACAATTCGCCACACCACCTTTATCATTCAAGGCTTTACGAATCGATGCACCGCACCCCATCTTACAAACCATACCTTCTATTGAAAGTATTGAGGTTGCATTTGGTGTTATCTTTTCATTTTTTGTTACAGTCGCAATTGTTTTTTTATCTGCGTCATTTTTTTTCGTTTCAGAACATCCAATTACAAGTATTAATGTTAGTAATCCTAAATATATTGTTGCTATCTGCTGTTTCATCTCGTATTAAATTATTAATTAGTTTAAATAACGGTTCTCTTTTATTTTGCGTACTAGCAAAGAATGGTACTATAAATTTCTTTCATTCTTCAGGTTTAGTTCGTAATAAATTCGAAATGCTTACCATTTGTGTTTTAACATACAAAGATAGGAAATCGTCCTTTGATTTGTTCTAGTTAACGATTTTGTTAAATGACATCATTACTTTTATTTAAAAATTATTGCGTGAATAATTATGTTAAATTATTTTATAACAGTTTTTTGAATATTTTGTTTTCTTTCGAAAGTGTGTTTTTTTTGAGAAAAATAATTTCTTTCTTGTATTTTTAATTTCTAATTTTTATCTTTAGTTAAATTATATAATAAATGGCTACAGTATTTGAGACAAGACTTATAGGTAATATCGGTAAAGATGCAACCATTAAAACAATGGAAAGAGGAGTTATTGCAATTAATTTTCCAGTTGCTCATAACAAAAACTGGAAAGACAAAAGATCTGGAGAATCAAAAACTAAAACAACTTGGGTAAATTGTACAATCTGGAAAAAAGAAGGTGCAAATTTAAGAATATTGGATTTTCTGAAGAAAGGTGCGTTGCTGGAACTTATTGGAGTACCATTTGCAAAGTCTTTTGTATTAGAAGACGGATTTGTTCGTTCTGAAATCAGATTGAATGTATCACAAACGAATATTTTACGCCCCGCTCGCTTTGACGGTTCAACTTCTGAGGACATTATCGATGAAGCAGAAGGCGTAGAGGACGATTATGTAGATGCATCTTTGGATGATTTTACAATTAATGAAGAGGATTTTTAGTTTTTTTTCAAAAACATTTGAATTTTTAAAAATTGTGTTTATATTTGCACACGGATTTAAAAATGCTTCTTTAGCTCAGTTGGTTAGAGCATTTGACTGTTAATCAAAGGGTCCCTGGTTCGAGCCCAGGAAGGAGCGCAAAAAGCACTGATTTATCAGTGCTTTTTCAGTTTTTATATTTTTTTATGCGTTATCTTTTTGTTTATTTAGGGCTATGTTTATTAATTACTAGTTGCGCGACTACCAACAACTTGTATGTATATGATGCTACTCCTTGCGAACCAGAGCACTATAAATTCAATGCTGGTATAGGAAGCGGCTTCAAGCCTAAATTTGATACAGTTGCACAATTACAACATCAACTTCAGTACTTTCCTGTATTATCTTTTAATGGACAACTTGGATTAACAACGAATTTAGATAAAACCAATATTAGATTTTCAATTTGGACTCCTATGTTTACAAGTTTAGGAGGAAGATTAGGAATTCAACAATCGTTGTTAAATCATTATTCAAAATTAAACCTTGCCGTTGGTTTTGATCTTGGGTACAGTTTAACATCTGATTCAACAAAAAATTCAGGTTATCAGATTAACCAACATGTTTTTACAAGTGAACTTTATGTGCCAATTACACATAATTTCGATGCCCATTCAAATCTTACAATTACACCTAAACTAACTTACACCTATTTTTCTTTCCCTATTACGAATTCTTCTGGAAGAGAAGTAAATGAATTTGATTATTTTAAAATCAGTTCACCAGGATTAACGATAGGACTGACCTTAAATAAATTTCACATAGAAGGAACAGTAATTAAATATCTGAATAATTATATCCCTTCAATTGGATTAGCTTACATAATTCGTAAAGACTAATTAGTCTTTAATTTCTGTCTGTTTTTCTTTGTCTTTTCCAAATACGATATTTGCACCAATTGAAATTGAAGCTATTCGAGAACCATAAAGATTGAACATTGGTAAAGCAAGTAAATTATCTGTAACAATATAAAAACCACGAAAATTTAACCCAAATCCAATATTACTTGCTCCAGAAAAGTAAGAATAATTAAATGTAGTTGAAAACATTCTTTTAGAGCTTATTGTTGTAGAAATTGCAAATCCTGGACGGTAGCTTCCATTATTTATTTCATTGTACCATATTGCTCCTACATTTAAAAAAGGCAAAAGTTTATAGTTGGCGCCAAAATAAAAACGTGTAGCCAATGAAGTTGTATAACTTGAATTGTCTTTAGTAGTTTTAAAAATATCTTGTAAACTATCTTGTAAATTACTAAACGCATCTGTTGAATCTTTCGAAAATAAAGCATTTGATTCCAAACCATTAAAGGAAAGGTCAAATGGTTTTAAAGTGTGCGTTTGTACTTTGTCGCTCCAACGAATAAAACCTAAGTCAATTACACTCGCATTCACAGAAAGTTTTTCGGAAAAATCATACGTTGCACCTAAATCTACACCTAAACCAAAGTTTTTAAAATTGAATAAATTCCCAACAATATCTTGAGGATTTCCACCTGTAGAATCTGTAAATTGTGAAATATTTGATGTTCCGACTTTAAAACCACCAGCAATATTTAATCCAAAATTCTCTCTATTAGTTGTAATAGACAAATTGTTTTCAAGTGTGTTAACATTCAAAACTCCTGATAATAATTTTAATTTTGCTCCAACTCTTAATTTATCTGAGAAAGCTCTGTTTACCCCAAGTCCATACTCTGTATAATTTGTTGCATTGATTGCCAACCCACCAAAATCAGCAGTAGTACCAAGTAACGCTCCACCGTTTCCTTGAATTAAAAATTTTAGAAAATCTGAAGAATAACCTACTTCAGCGTTTAATTTATTTTTGATATCGAAGAAAATAAAGTTCTTTTTAAGTTTAAACCCAAATCCAAAGAGATTGAATGCAAGGTTTACTGACAAGCGATTGCTACCGTTCATTTGACTAAAAAAAGCATCGTCTGAATTCAAAAACAAAGAGTCATTCACTCCTTTTGGAACAAGAATATCAGAGATTGAAAATCCAGTATTAATTAAATCTAAATTTATACCAGATAATAAAGGAAGTGAAATATAGTTGTTATATGCCGGTTTAAAACTAGGATTTGTACTCAATGATTGTGGAACGTGACGTAAATTATACATTGTCAAGTCGCGTTGTGCTCCTACAAATGAAATCGAACTGTAAAGAAAGATTATAATTATTAGGCTAATTTTTTTCATTGCTAATTATATAAAAAAGAATAAATTATTTTAAAGTTGGTTTAACACTTGTTTTAATTCCAAGCATCAATTTTAAGGAATTACTTTCCGTGAGTTTAATTGGTTTAGTAGAACTACCAGCGTCTA
>CAMCQL010000100.1 GCA_945877005.1 Chryseobacterium gleum | reverse complement strand
TTTATATGACTTTAATTTTAGCAAGTATGATAATTATTTACAAAAAGAAAAATGATCTCAAAGGGTTTAAAATTGTAAAAATGAAAATCATAAAAGAACTCCATAATGAACTTATTAAAGAAATTGTGCTCATGTCAGGGGGTGATATCTCCAAAATAAGCCATATTTTAGATGATTAGAAGGTTCCGAACACTTCTAATTACAAATCCAGCGGAGCGGATTGATTAAAGTAAATTAAAAGTTTTTATTTTTAAATTTTTTTTCTGAATAAAATTATTTGTTTTTATTTTGTATATCAGTTGATTAACTTAATTTTTAGAGTTAAAAAACCATGAAAAATTAAAATAGTATTTTAATTTTTCATGGTTTTTATTTATATTTGTCTTATGATTGATAGGTTTATATACGGGGAATTACTTGAAATTGTGGGAGAATTCCCGGTCTTAGGTATTGTTGGGCCACGTCAAGTTGGTAAAACAACGCTTGCGAGATTGTTGTCTAAGAAAATTAATAAAGAGTCTGTTTTTTTAGATTTAGAAAATCCGAGAGATATTTCGAAATTAACAGATCCACTATTATTTTTTGAGAACAACCAAGATAAATGCATTATCATTGATGAGGTACAGATAAAAAAAGAGTTGTTTCCGATCATTCGTGCCGTCATAGATCAAAAAAGAGAGCCTGGACGATTTATTTTATTGGGTTCTGCATCGCCTGAGCTGATTCGTGATGCCTCTGAGTCATTGGCAGGCAGAATCTATTATAAAGAATTGACGCCATTTCATTTTCAGGAAATTAAAGATGTGATATCTTATCAAAAACATTGGTTGAATGGAGGTTATCCAGAGGCTTTGTTAACGGAATCAAAAACAAAAAGTGTGCGATGGAGAAGATCGTTTATTCAAACCTATATTGAACGAGATTTACCTTTGTTGGGTTTGCAGAGTAAAATCTCAGATATGCAACGATTGGTTCGGATGATCTCTCACATTCATGGGAATCAATTAAGTTATCAAACGTTGTCGAAGTCAATGGGTTTAACAGGGCCCACCATTAAAAAACAGATTGATTTTTTAGAGCATGCCTACATCGTCCGTCTTTTAGAGCCTTTTTATCACAATATTGGAAAACGATTGGTGAAATCACCGAAGATCTATTTAAGAGATACAGGTTTGTTGCACAGTCTTTTGGAAGTGGAACGTTTTGAAGATTTATTTGGTAATCCAGTAATTGGTAATTCTTGGGAAGGCTACGTCATCGAGCAGATTTATGCAGTGCTTCCGGAGTCTTATACCCTTAATTATTATAGAACACAACAAGGAGCTGAATTAGATTTGGTAATCTGTAAGAACCTGAAACCAGTAATAGGTATTGAAATAAAATTCAACTCTTCTCCAAAATTTAGTGTGGGAAATGAAATTAGTTTAAAAGATTTAGGGTTAAATAAATGTTTTATTGTTGTTCCAGAAGTTGAAAGGTATTATTTGAAGGATTCTATTGAGGTGATATCTGTCAGTGAGTTGATTATGGATTTTGTTTCTGGTAAATTACCATGAAAATTTAAATTATTATTTTAAATTTTCATGGTAATTTAATTGTTAATTATTTTTTATGTCGCTTTAATTACAGCGATCTATACCATTGAATACTTGGAATCGGAACAGGAATAAGTTCATTGTTTGCATACATTCCTATAAATCCGAATTGGATCGCTTTCCCTTCCGATTGATGGATTCTTACACCAGGAATCAAGAGCGCCAAACCTGATTCTGTTTTGCGTGGAAGAAAAATAAAAGAGTCGAATACTAAACTTACTTTTTGTGAGACTTTAATCATGCCAGCAATACTTGTTAGTGCTCTACCTGTGGTGCCACCATCTTGCCATATTGCTCCATAGCCTGCAGAAATCGCAATGTTTTTTGTTCGGTCACCGAATGAAATAGTTCCAAAAGGCAACATTCCACCAAAATCAGGGCTTGCCCATGAGCCAGTTCCAAACAATCCGCCTATTGCAACTTGTGTTTTATTGCCTAATTCCCAGCTTTTTTTAATGGTTCCAATAATCGGTATTCCAAACCAAGAAGTCATTAGCCCAACACCTAAATTTTTACCTATTCCAAATTGAAAGTCCGGTCCGAATAAATTCCATTGGACATAATTTTCTCCTTTTTTTATGGGTAATCCATTTGTTGTTATAAAATAGCGTGTTGAAAATTTATCTTCTCCTACAAAATCGCCCTTTTGGTTAAAGTTACTGCTGCTTATCAATACAATTTCTTTGATCGTATGTTGTGGAATATAAATTTTTCGATTGTCTTTCGTTAACACTAAAATTTCTCGTGCATCTTGACTTAGTATTTTTCCAAATATTTCTCCTCCATCCGTTTTAACAAAACGATATTGGTTCGTGTCTTGAACGCTTATTGAATCATTTTGCGAAAAACTTAAGTATGAAAAGCATAGAAATGAAAGTAATAGAAGTGATTTTCTCATAGGGCATAGTTTTAACAAATATAAAAAGAAAATCCATTAATTTATAACATGTTGTTATTCAGTTTTTTATTTTTTATTACTAGATCGGTGATGCCATTAATTAATAATTAAGGTTGAGACTAATTGTATTCTGATTAAAGTAATCGTACAATTTTTATTCTACTATTCTTACAATTAAACATTTGAATTGATGAATATTTTAGCGAAGTCAGCGAATTAAACAAATAATCACCCATTTTTCTGGTATGCCTTCGAAATAATATGCCTTGTCTCCGTATGCGTCTTTGAATTTTAACGTTTGTCCTTCAAGATAATACAGTTTTTCACCATATGCATCTTTAGAACGGATTGTTTTTCCATCAAAATAAAATAGTTTTTCGCCGTACGCATCTTTCGATCGAATTGTTTGACCGTCTATGTAAAATACTTTTTCACCGTAAGCATCTTTTCTTTTTATTGTATTTCCATCTAAATAAAACAGCTTATTTCCGTAGGCATCTTTTGAGCGCAGGGTATTTCCGTCGATGTAGGCTATTTTATCTCCATACGCATCGGAAACTCTTATCGATTGAGCTTTTGCGGTAGTATAAGTTAGAAAAAGGAGGATCAATAGCGTCTTACAATTTTTCATTTGTTTATTTATCATAGTGATTAATGATTCGAACATTTTTAGAATCACTAATATAGCATTTTATTTCTTTGATAAGATTAAATATTGTAAAATCTTCCGCTTCGCTGGATTTGTTGTCCTACTATTTGATTTTACCTAAAACTAAAATAAGTAATCTAATTCTAACTCGCTAATTTTAAATGTTATTTTCATTGGTTTCATTGGTTTTCGTTGTTTTTTAGTGCAGGATTAAGAAAATCTAGCACAACGGGTTTCAAACTATTTTGCTTCGTGTAAAATTTTCTTTTTTCAAACAAATTTGAACTTTTATATTGACTAAATTGTGTTTAAGATTAGTATAAATAGCCGTCTTTTTCTTTTTATTAAGTTAACATCTTAATATTTTAGTAACTTAGAGTTTTATCAAGCTTAATGTAAGCATAAACCTTGGGTAAAGTGTTTTGAATTTCATCGCTCTAACTTTGCTAAGAGTTATTGATAATATAACGATAGATATGCAACAGAGCTTATTAAAAGACAAAAAATCGATTCATATTTTGTTAGTAGATGACGAACAAGATATCATTGATTTTTTACAATACAATCTTGAACGTGAAGGTTATTACGTGCATACAGCATCGAATGGACAGCAAGCGGTAGATTTATTTCAAAAGATTAAACCAGCGATGATTATCATGGATGTGATGATGCCTGTGATGGATGGTATAGAAGCTTGTTATGCAATAAGAAAGTTAACTACTTTTCAGCAGCCAATCATTGCGTTTTTGACCTCTCGCGCAGAAGATTATTCTCAAGTTGCTGGTTTTGAAGCGGGTGCTGATGATTATATTTCAAAGCCAATTCGACCTCGTTTACTTATTAGCAAAGTTGAAGCATTATTGAGACGTATAAAAGTAGAAACGGTAGCCAATAAAATCATTGAAGTAGGAAATGTAAAAGTTGACCGTGATCGCTACATCGTTGTTACTTCTGAAAATGAGATTCAGTTGCCTAAAAAAGAATTTGAATTATTAGAGTTGTTGTTATCTCGTCCACAAAAAGTATTTACTCGGGAGGAAATTTTGAGTACTGTATGGGGGAACGAAACCATTGTTGGTGAAAGAACGATTGATGTCCATATTCGAAAATTACGTGAAAAACTAGGAGATGATTATATTCGCACTATTAAAGGTGTTGGATATACATTTGTAGATAGTGAAAAATAATAAACCTGTTTATTTTATTTTAATTGGAAGCGCTTTAACTAGTGTACTTTCTTTTCTGATTTTATTTTTTTGTATTTACCAAAAATCAGTTAATTCAATTGTATTTCTTGCAGTGGTTCCAATTTTAATAGGAATCTCTTCCTTCATTTTCTTCTATTATTTAATTGAAAAATTTGTTAGCGAACGATTAAAAGTGCTTTATCGTACCATTCATAAAGAGAAAATAGCTCCTGGTATTGAAAAAACTTTTAAGTTAACACGTCAAGTGTTTGAAGAAGCCGAAAATGAAACAAAGGTTTGGGCAGAGGAACGAAATCAAGAAATTTCTGTATTGAAGGAGCAAGCCACTTTTCGAAAAGAATTTTTAGGGAATTTGGCACATGAATTAAAGACGCCATTGTTTTCTATTCAAGGTTATATTTTGACATTGCTTGAAGGAGGGTTGGAAGATGAGAAAGTTAATCGTGTATTTCTAGAGCGTGCATCCACATCCGTAGATCGAATGGTAAATTTGATTGAGGATTTAGATGAGATCACGAAATTAGAATCGAATACCATAAAGATGGATCTTCAGGATTTTGATTTAAAAAAATTGACAAGAGAAATCATTGATTCATTGGAGTTAAAAGCGAAAGAAAAGCAAATTAATTTGCGTTTTTCAAAAGATTATTCGACACTGATGGTGAATGGAGATAGTTCTAAAATTGCTCAAGTACTGAGTAATCTAATCAATAATTCGATTAATTACGGACATGAAAATGGGGAAACGCTGGTTCGCTTTCATGAAATGGACGAATTAATTTTAGTTGAAATTTCAGATAATGGACCAGGGATAGCTAAAAAAGATATTCCTCGATTGTTTGAACGATTTTACAGAGTAGAAAAAAGCAGAACTAGAAATGAAGGGGGGTCTGGATTAGGTCTTGCGATTGTAAAACACATCGTAGAATCACATAATCAAACGATTAACGTTCGAAGTACGCTTGGGATTGGCAGTACTTTTTCTTTTACATTGGATAAATCTAACTCCAAAGACGCAGAATTAGTTACAAGTAAAGGCGTAAAAATCAGGTAAGTGATTCAATCGCTGCTTTAGTACCAATGGTTTCAGTTATAAAATCTTTTTCTTTTTTAGGGCTTCTAGCTGGTGAAAATTCACGCCCATAAAAGATGATTTGTAAATGCAGTTTATTCCAAAGTGATTTAGGAAATAGTTTTTTTGCGTCTTTTTCAGTTTCAACAACATTTTTTCCAGATGTGATTCCCCATCGAGTTAATAGTCGGTGGATGTGTGTGTCTACTGGAAATGCGGGTACACCAAATGCTTGCGACATAACAACTGACGCCGTTTTATGCCCAACTCCAGGCAACTCCTCCAATGCTTCGAAATCTGCAGGAACTTGACCCTGATGATTGTTTAATAATAAATGGGATAGGGTATGAATCGCCTTCGATTTTTTTGGGGACAAGCCACAAGGTTTGATGATTTCTCGAATCTCTTCTACAGAAAGTAAAATCATTTCCTCCGGAGAAGCTGCTTTTGAAAAAAGTAATGGAGTTATTTTATTAACACGTTCGTCAGTGCATTGTGCAGATAATAACACCGCAATCAATAGGGTATAGGGATCAGAATGAATCAAAGGAACCGGTGTGGTAGGATATAAATTCTCAAGTTCACGAACAATGTAAGCGGCTTTTTCCTTCTTAGTCATACGAGCTATTTAATACGATGAATATTTATATAGAAATCAGGAGAAACAGACAAATCTGCGTATCCCTTTTCTAAAGGTTTTAGTTGCGTAGAAGGATAGATCCAATCCCCATTTTCAAGTCGAATAGGCATGTCAAAATGAGGAAGACAATTGGTCCATTTGTAGTAAATGGTGCTGCCTTTTATCGTATATTCCAATGTGGGAACATCCTTCGTGCGGAGGTATTGTTCGAAAATTAAAAAGAGATTGGTATTGGTGTATAGTTGGATGAAATTTTCAATCTCTTCTGAAGTAACAATTTGATGAAAAAACTCTTGATTCATTGCTCGAAGCATCGCTCTAAATTTGTCATCGTCACCAATAAGTTGTCGTAAGATATGAATTAGGTTAGAACCTTTATAGTACATGTCGCCACTCCCTTGGTTGTGTACATTGTATTCTCCAATTATTGGGCGATCATTTAGAATTCTTTTTCTAATCCCACTTAAATAGGACAATGCAGCGGCTTTATTTTGAGTTTCTTCGACAAATAACACTTCAGAATAACTTGTGAAAGCTTCATGAATCCACATATCTGCAATGTCTTGACTTGTAATATTGTTCCCGAACCATTCATGTCCAGTTTCATGAACGATAATAAAATCCCATTTTAATCCAGTGCCTGTTTCTGATAGGTCTTGCCCTAAATAGCCATTTTTAAATTGATTTCCATAAGCTATTGCGCTTTGGTGTTCCATGCCAAGGTAGGGAGCTTGAACCAATTTATAACTGTCGTCGTAAAAAGGATAGGGCCCGAACCATTTCTCGAAAACTTTTAGGACATTTGGAACTTGTTTGAATTGGTTGTATGCTTTTTCATACTCTTCAGTCAATGCCCAATAATTTAGTTGCAAGGGGCCATTTTCGCCGCTAAAGTTCTCTTTCCAGTTTTTATATTTCCCGATATAAACTGTAATATTATAAGAATTAATTGGGTTTTTAACTTCCCATACGTAATGTGTTTTTTTCCCAACGTTCAGTTGGTCCTTGAGTTTTCCATTTGAAATGGCATTTAGTCCTTTCGGAACAATTACTGTAACTTGAACGCCTAAATCAGGTTCATCTCCTTGGTAATCTTTACA
>CAMCQL010000099.1 GCA_945877005.1 Chryseobacterium gleum | reverse complement strand
GGTAATCAAAAACATGCTCTTTTTCATTTGGAACAATCGCATGTCTACCAATTACTTTTCCCTCTTTGAGTAATTCGATATAGCTACCTGGTTTCAAATCTTTTGTGATAAACTTCAACGTTCCGACTTCTTTTTCATCAAAAATAGGTACTGTAGTTTGCACTTTGTACTGCTCTTTATAATTTTTAAACACTATGGAAGATGAAAGAAATTTAAATCCAATCGTTTTCCAGCTTTCTTTCCAAGCATACGTGAAACGCAACTTTCCATCAATTACTTGAAAAGCTCCAACTACAGGAATCGAATCGTTGGCAAAGACTTTCAATGAATCTTTCGAAACAGCGACAACCTCATCCGAAAAAGAGATATCAATCGGTTGATTCCATCCGTTTTTTATGATCGGAAATAGTTTCGGTTGTTTCTTTCGCTCCTTTTCGTAGGTTTTAATGTTTATGGTGTCAGACTTTGAATCATGCGAGACAATTAACTGAAAAGTGTCTTTCTCAGCAGGTGAATGATAAAAACTTATCGAATCGTTGGAATGATAAATAAACGAAGGACTGAAGGTTTTGTCCTCGTGTAAGAATTTAGCCATTTTTAAATTATGGTTCGCACTAATCGTAAAATATCCAGGACCTTGAAACGTGTTTGTACGCATGGAACGTTTGGGTTTACTTGGAAACGCAACTAAAGGAATCGAATCGTTCACCTCAGAAAAGATGCGAACGGGGACAGATTTAAATCCTGTATACTCAAACGATTGAGGAATCAAATCATTGTTTCCATCGGAAAAAGCTACCAACCTATAAGAACCCGGCTTGATGTATTTAAACTTAAATGCACCATTAACATCACTCATACAGAAATAAAGTGCTTTTTGAGAAAATGTTGTTGCTGTATCTGGAATTAAACTCAACGTTAATTTAGCTGCTGGAGTTCGATTGAATGCATCCATTACTTTTCCAGTGTAAGTCAACGAATCAATATAACTTCCTGTAGAAAAAACATAGGACAATAAAGAATCATTTCCCTCATGGATGTCTTTGATTGATTTATTAAAATAAATGGCATACGTTGTACTGTCTTTCAACTGTCCATCTAACTTGAGAAGTAATTCTCTGTCTTTCGCAATTGGAATTAATTTCACTGTTGGAGGGACAATAAAGATAGAAGTAGTGGGTTCATTCAATCGGTAAAACTCATTGAACTTCAATTTAATTTCTGAAGCTTTGAAGTTGATTGTACCCGGCATCGGTTCAGATTTCTCTGAGATAATATAAGGCGCATTTTTATCGGTGGGACCGCCATTGATACTTCCTTGCATTGCGCAACTGGCAACTAAAAAAAAGTAACCGAAAATTAAAAATAAGTACTTAACCATTCTGTTAATTCTGTTAAATAATAGGCGTCAACGGCATTGAAATCATTCAAACAATCACTATCAATGTCCAATACAGCAACAACTTGATCTTTACTCTCCGAAGAATAAATCGGTACAACAATTTCACTTTTCGAAGCGATGCTGCATGCAATGTGCCCTGGAAAATCTTCTATATTAGGTACCACTTGAACTTCTTGCATCTTCCATGCTGTTCCACAAACCCCTTTACCTAAATCAATACGAAAACAAGCAATGTCACCTTGAAAAGGACCAAGTACCAATTGTTCGTCTTTTACAAGGTAAAATCCTACCCAAAAAAATTGGAAATGTTGTTTGATTGCAGCTGCAACATTTGAGAGAATAGCTACTAAATCTTTCTCATCGTACACCAATTGTTTTAATTGCGGCAAGAAAGAAGCGTATCGTTCCTCCCTTGATGTACCAGAAAAATGCAATTGTTCAGCCATTGAGCAAAGATAGTATTCAAACAATTACAAACCGAACTTGAATAAATCTATCACAAAGAAATTAATGAAGAGAAAATATCAACTATTCAAATCTAAATAACCAATGGAAATTAATCTTTAATACATCTTATGGAATAACCCGATTTATTTGATGAAGAACTTTCAAAAATTAGTCCATTATTGTATCCTAAATTTTTATTAAACGCTGTAGTTAAACCATCTTCACTTGCTGTCCAAAAAGAAGTTCCTGTAGTTAACGCAGTGAAACTTGCATCGCTACTTCTTTTTCCACTTGGAAGCGCAGTAAACAATGAAGAATTTGTAGCGTTTGCATTTGGAGTTGTCCAATTCAACGTTCCTACCTCTTTCATTTTACCTCCAGCAATTTGCGTTCCACCTAAGTAATAAACTAAATCATACCATTCAATGTTTTCTGGAACATGCCAACCTGTTGGACATACATTTTTCTTCATGGTGTTTATTTTATTGACAACGAACCAATTGTATAACTTACCGTGTTTAATGTTGTTTGCAACATCATTGTTATAAATACTCCATGCTCCTGATGTATCTGTTTTCCATTTTGAAATCTCAGCCAATTGCGGTATTACTGTTCCGTCATTGTATTTCGTTGTTTTCAAATTCTCAGCCATCCATTGTTGACTACCTATATAAACTGTTTTATAGGTATTTCCATCAATATCTGAAATATTCTGCCCATAACCACTAGTAGGCAGTGCTTCTACATTTCTTGAAAATGAGCATTTGTAACCGCCAATCTCAATACCAAACCAAGCTGTACCTCCACTCAAGGGGGTTCCTGTGATAGTAAAAAGTAATGTGCCATTTCCATTCGCAAAAGTTCCTGCTGTTAGCGTCGCTTTTAACCCAAAAACACCAATAGAATAAATTTCTTTCCCTTCAAATGATCGTCCATTTCCTCCTGTATATGGAATCAACGTACTCACACCTGTAGAGTTGGATTTTTGAGTAAGTGTTCCGTTATTTATTGCCCCTGAACAATTCAATGAAGCCACAGCACCCGGACAAGCATCACCATAAACCCATGCTGGTTTACCTTCACAAAAAGTAAGTGTTTGTCCTTGTGAACCAATGCTTATAGGTACCCATTTTGTTCCATCCCAATAATTCATATCACCGAAACGAGTTCCATCTGCAATTAAATCTACTGAATTTGCCACATTAGAAGAATCAGCATGTTTCGCTTGGAATGCATACGGAACACTTACCAATTCAATGAGCTCTGAAAACACATAATTTGTGCCACCATTAATATCAAATTCTGTTTTTAAATAAAAAGGGCCTTTGGTCCAATCAAGCATTTTAAAAGCGCAATCACTTTCACAAATTGTATACGTTAAAAGACCATTTTTATTGGTTACTTTAACTTGAGATTCAAAATAAACTATAGAATCAGCAGGTGTTTTTTTAATAATTGTCAGACGTACTCCAACTTCTTTATTTGCATGAATTTTTCCGAAATTATTTCGAATCACTTTTTGAAAAGTCATCTTTTGAGATGTGCTTGTCATCCAATGTTGCGCTTTAGTGCCCAGTGAAAACACAAATAAAAATAAAAAAAACAGAATTCTATTTTTTAAAACACTTCTATTCATAGATTTAATTTTTTGATTTAACAATTTGATGTTATCTAAATTCCTGATAAAATTATTGAGCGGCATTCACTGTTCTACTTAATAAACAGGTTTTACCTGCTACATTAACTTCAAAAAAAGCAGTACCATTGGTAGTTGGTGTGCCTGATATTTTAACCATTAAACTTCCTGTTCCATTGGCTAAAATTCCTTGTTCTATCGAAGCTACCAAACCTAATACACCTGTTGAATTAATTTTGTTACTTATATAAGAACCTCCATTGGCAGAATAAGGTATTAATACCTGAGCATTCGCAACTGTATTTTTAATTAAACTACCTGTTTGGGAAGCACCACTACAGTTTATTGTCGTGATAGTGCCTAGACAAACACCTTTATATGCCCAAGTAGGTTGATTGTTACAAAAAGTGAGTTTATGATCTTGTAAACCTCTTTTCATTGGTACCCAAGAAGAACCGTTCCAATAATTCATATCACCAATCGTATCTCCTTTTGAAAGTGTTTTTACATTGCTAGTATACGAGGCTGAATCTGAAGACATCACTTTCATTGCATAAGGGACACTCAAAAATTCAGTTACTCCATTCAATATATAGCTACTACCTCCCGTCAAATCGATTTCAGACTTTAAATAATAAGGCCCTTGTATCCAATTTATCGCTGAAAAAAGACCTTGTGAGGGTGTGCCATTACCTATCATAATGTTTAACAAACCGTTTACATCAGTTGAGGAAGTGTGAGTTTCAACATAGACAGCTGTTCCAGAAGAAGTTGCCTTTAAAACACTGAATTTCACACCAACTGTTTTACTTGATACTAATTTTCCACTATTGTATCTAACAACTGTTTGAAAATTTATCTTGTTCGGAACTTGAGCTTTAACAAGCCATGAGAAAAAGAAAATCAACGTGATTAAAATACTTCTAAATAACATATTCATAAATTTTAATGGAGGGAACTTTTTTTATAAGATACAATTATCAATCTTTAAGACAACGAACAGAAAAGCCTTTTTTCTTTAGATCACCATCAGAAAACATAAAAGCAGCTGCATTATTCAGTGTAAGATATAGATTTAAGGCATTATTCACATTAATTTCTGAAGAACTCCACCAATCTCCATGCGAACCAATTCCTCCAAAAAGCCCATCTTCAAATCGACTTGCACTGGCTTGAGCTGAAAATAAGGAGCTATTTGTAGCATCTGTATTTGGACTAACCCAACTTGTAGTACCAACTTCTTTCATTTTTCCACCCGCAACACTCATTCCTCCCAAATAAGTAATCAATTTTGACCATTCATCTGAAGTTGGTACATGCCAACCTGTTGGACATATGTTTTTATACCCATTCGTTAATAGACTTACTGTATACCAATTGTATAACTTTCCAAACTTTAAATTATTCTCGACTTTATTTTCATGATAACACCAAGCATTTGTTGACAATTTTGACCAATCATTGCTACTAATGATATTTGGAATAACAGTTCCATCGTTGTATTTACTCACTCTCAAATTTTCCGACATCCATTGTTGAGTGCCAATATAAACTGTCTTATAAGAATTTCCTTCAACATCAGTAATTGTTGACCCGCTGCCCGACACAGGTTGTTGAGAAGATACACTAACCAATCTACCAAATGTACATACCTTTCCGCCGATGTTGAGTTCGAAAATTGCAGTCCCACTTGAAGTCGGTGTGCCCGAAATCTTGTACAAAAGAATTCCATTGCCTATTTTAAACGTATCTGCTTGTAATGTTGCAGTTAAGCCAGTCACTCCTTTAGAAGTAATCACTTGTGATATAAAAGGACCACCGTTACCTCCACTATAAGGAACAAAAGTTCTTACAGAATCTGAAGTAAGAATTGTAGTATTGACTTTTATCGCTCCCCGATGAGCAACTCCGAAACAATTTATCGCTTGAATCGTACCCGGACAAACACCACCATTTGTCCAAATTGGTTTGCCATCACATGCAGTTAACTGTTGACCAACTAAAGCTTTATTTATTGGCGCCCAAGCTGAACCATTCCAATAATTCATTACTCCAGATTCTGTCCCTGAAACCAACTTTATTGCTTTTTTTGCAAATTTAGAAAAGTAAGTTTTTTTTGCATGAATGGCATAAGGAACACTTGTTAATTCACTTAAAATCATGTCGTAATAAGATGAGCCTCCATTAAAATCAAACTCAGTTTTTAACTTATATAAATTATCTTGAGACCAATCAATCGTTCCAAAAAGACCTTGAGAAACTGTTCCAGTTCCAATTTGTAACGTCAATAATCCATCTGAATTTGTTTTTACAAGATGTGATTCAACGTACAGAACAGTATTCAAACTAAAGCCTGTCTTCAAGATACTTATACGTACACCTATATTTTGATTTTTAACGAGCTCCCCAGATGGATTTCTAAGGATAGACTGGAAACTCATTTTACTAGGGAATTGAGCTTGTAAGCTACCTATTGAAAGATAAAACAAGCAACATAAAATGTATTTTTTTAAAAAAATTTTACACATATATTTTTGATGATTTCAGACAAATATAGTTGAATTTTTAAATTCAACAACAAACTATCATTAAATTAAGCCGAAGATAATAAATTGAATTACATAATCTTATGAAAAAAATGATGTTTTTGCAAACACTATAGATTTCCATCTAAAACTTTAAAATATTGAATCCTCAATTTTCAACTTAATAAAAATGGTTTCAAATTTCCGATAAAAAACGTTCTATGCGATTTAATTGGTTATTTAAACCTTCACCACAATCTGAGGATTCAAACTAAGTAAATCATCTATTAACACCTGATTGTTTTCAGGAGCAATGTAAATTTCATCCTACTTATTGTATTTAATGAGCAATCCATTTAAAGCGAGTGCAGGTCTTACGCCACTCCAAAGCATCTTACATTAGGAAATTTCATCCATCGAACTTATATCTATTTTACCTCTTAAGAAACCACTACTGTAATACAAAAAAGACACTTCAATTTTATAAGAAGTATACAAATAGAACCAGCACATTACCAAGATTCTACAACGTTATTACTAACGCATCATCTCCTGGAAATTTTGATAAAAATAAGGAATGGTTTCAATGCCCTTGTAGTAATTGAATAATCCATAATGTTCATTCGGAGAATGAATGGCATCACTGTCTAATCCAAATCCCATCATAACAGTCTTTAATCCCAAAACTTTCTCAAAAAGCGCAACAATTGGAATACTTCCTCCACTTCGAACAGGTATAGCAGGTTTACCAAATGTCGTTTCATAGGCTTTGCTTGCTGCTTTAAATGCGATCGAATCTACTGGGGTTACAACAGGGTCTCCGCCATGATGGGGAGTCACTACCACTTTCACCCCTTCAGGAGCAATGCTTTCAAAATGGGTTTTAAATAGTTCCGTAATTTCATCAGGTAATTGATGAGGAACCAAACGCATCGAAATTTTCGCATATGCTTTAGACGCAATGACTGTTTTCGCCCCTTCACCAGTATAACCTCCCCAAATACCATTTACATCTAGGGTTGGACGAATCGAACCTCGTTCCATCGTCGAAAAACCTTCTTCACCATATACATTTTGAATGTCTAATGCGTTGCAATAGTTTTCGTGACTAAAAGGAGCCTTTGCCATTTCAGCACGTTCAGCGCGTGTCAACTCTTCTACTTTGTC
>CAMCQL010000098.1 GCA_945877005.1 Chryseobacterium gleum | reverse complement strand
AACAAATCTCCCAAAACGCGCGCATTTTGAGCCAATTTCTCATCTTTTACAACTTCTAACGCAGCCATCGCTACTTTTGCAGCAATAGGATTGCCTCCAAAAGTTGAACCATGCTGTCCTGGCTTAATTACCATCATGATTTCATCATTTGCCAATACGGCAGATACAGGGTATGCACCACCAGAAAGTGCCTTACCTAAAATTAAAATATCTGGTTGTGAATAAGTCGCTTGTTTTTCACAATGCCCCTCACAAGAACAATTTCCACAAACAGCTAACAAACTTCCTGTTCTCGCTATCCCCGTTTGAACTTCATCTGCAATGAAAAGAACTTTATGTTGCTTACACAAATTTTGAGCTTTTGCTATATAGTCATTTGCTGGAGTATAAACTCCTGCTTCACCCTGAATTGGTTCTACAAGAAACCCAACCACGTTTTCGGACTTTAATGCTTGTTCTAACGCCGAAATATCGTCGTACGGAATGCGAATAAAGCCCGGTGTAAATGGCCCGAAATTTTGTTGTGCGTCAAGATCATTGGAAAAAGAAACAATCGTAGTTGTTCTACCATGAAAATTATTTTCACATACAATGATTTGAGCATTATTTTCAGAGACACCCTTTTTTTCATACCCCCATTTTCGACAAAGTTTAATTGCTGTTTCTACAGCCTCAGCACCTGTATTCATCGGCAATACTTTATCAAACCCGAAATAACTAGTCACATATTTTTCATATTCACCAAGAACATCATTGTAAAAAGCTCTAGAGGTTAACGTTAACTTTTGAGCTTGCTCTACCAAAGCCCCTACGATTGCAGGATGACAATGACCCTGGTTTACAGCAGAATAAGCAGAAAGAAAATCATAATATTTCTTTCCATCGACATCCCATACATATACCCCTTCTCCTTTTTCGAGTACCACCGGTAACGGATGATAATTATGAGCTCCAAATTTATCTTCTAAATTTATTAGCGCTTCTGATCGCTTTTCTGAAACTGTAACCATTTTATTATTTTTTATAGATGAACAAATATAATTTATTTTAAATGATTCTCAAACAAACACTGCTAATGCCAAATCAGTATTTTTACAAAAACTTTTTCAACTTATGAATTTTTCATTTCAGGTCAAAATCATTGACTATTTAAAAATACCGGAAATAGAGTTTTCCAATTTGGCCGAAAAAACTAAATATAGTATTAGTTACTACTTTATGATTGCAAGTACAATTGTTTGCTCTCTATTGAGTTTGCTATTTAAAATATTGGATCAAAAAGAGAATTTCATCATTTCATCAGCTGCGCTTGTCATATCATTTGTTTCATTCAAAATTGTTAAGCATACAAAAAAACATATTTACCCATCTTTATTTGCAACTTTAGCAATAGGTTTTATCTGCCAATGGTCAATGTATACAAATATACAAAACCCGCATATAACTGAACACATTTGGATTATCAACATTCTTCTTTATTCATTTTTCACTCTTCATTTCCTATGGGGTATTTTACTATCTATTCTTCATACAATTGGTATTTGTATATTTTATTATTCTTTTTATTTTGAACAAATAAACACCTTTTCACAAGAAAAATACACCTCTGTAGATAAACTTGGTATTATTGTAAATATCCTATTCGGAATTGGTCTTTTTGTTTATTTTAATTGGATGAATATCAAACAAAACAAACAAGCTTCCGAAACGCTTAAAAATTACTCTAAACAACTTAAACAACAATACGAAATTATTTCAACACAAAACAATGAAAAAGTAATCATTATAAAAGAAATGCATCACCGAGTAAAAAACAATTTACAACTCATCATAAGCCTTTTACGACTCCAATTTCAACAAACAGAAGATATAGAATTTTCAATAAAAATTAATGATTCGATCAATCGAATTCACACCATCTCTTTATTGCATGAAAATTTATATAGTTCAAAAAACATTGCTAAAGTCGATTTCTTTGCTTACTTCAATTCGTTATGTATGGAAATCATACAATCACAACAAGTTAAACATCATATCAACCATCGAATCCAAATAAATGTAGAAGAAATAAAACTGAAACCTATCATCCCATTAGGGCTAATTATCAATGAATTAATATCAAACAGCATAAAGCATAACCTATCAAAAACAGATTTATCTGTAGAGATTTTAATGGAGAAAACAGATGACAATACTTTGTTTTTTGAATACAAAGACAATGGGTTTTGGAAACAAGACGCTTCAAATCCCTCTTTTGGAACGCAACTAATTGAAATTTTCACCAAACAATTAAATGGAACATTTACCATTAGCACAACTCCTAATACCTGCTATACTTTTTATTTTAAAAACATTCTTGGAAATTAAAAATGTTTTTATAGTTTGGGAATTTGCATGAGTCTGATTAATTTTAACCAGCAACATTTAACTTATAATATATTTTTACTTATGAATCCATTTTTAACCGAATCGAACCTTCCTTTTGAAGCCTTTAACTTCGAACTATTAAAAAACGAACATTTTCTACCTGCTTTAGATAGTGCTATTATAGAAGCCAAAAAAGAGATTGATGCCATTGTATCCAATCCAGAGAAACCTAACTTTGAAAACACCATTGTTTCCCTTGAAAAAAGTGGTAAACTGATTGATTTAGTTAGCACAATCTTCTTTAATTTACATGAAACAGATAGCTCACCAGAGCTAGAAAATCTTGCGGCGGTTATCTCTCCAAAACTCACAGAATATTCGAATGACATACTGTTGAATAAAGAACTTTTTGAACGAACAAATCAAGTTTACGAATCCAATGAAAACTTAACCCTTTCAACTGAACAAAATACACTTTTAGAAAAAACATATAAAAATTTTATACGCAACGGAGCAAAATTATCTGATCAGGAAAAAGAAAAATTAAGAGCTATAGATATTGAATTAGCAGAAGCGTCATTGACATTCGGTAACAACGTATTAAAAGAAAATAATTCTTATGAGTTGTATATCTCCAAACCTGAAGAGTTAGCTGGCTTACCAGAAAGTACAATTGAAGCAGCCGCAGCAACCGCAATTGAAAAAGGGCACAAAAAAGGATGGGTAATCACATTAGATTATCCTAGTTACATCCCATTCATGACATACTCCTCGAATCGAGCACTTAAAAAAGAATTGTTTATTGCATTTGGCTCAAAGGCTTTTAAAAACAATGAGTTTGATAATCAATCAATCGTAATTAAAATTGCTTCACTAAGAAATGAAAGAGCAAACTTACTAGGATATGCTTCCCATTCCGATTTTGTCCTAGAAGAACGTATGGCAAAAAAACCTGAAGCAGTAAAGTCATTTCTAGAAAACTTATTAAACTATGCACTACCAAATGCTAAAAAAGAATTAGAAGAATTAACTGCATATAGTAAATCCATCAACGGTCCTTCAAATTTAGAACGATGGGACATTCCTTATTACTCAGAAAAACTAAAAAAAGAACGTTTCTCTATCGATGATGAAGCATTAAAACCTTACTTAAAAATTGAAAATGTTATCAATGGTGTTTTTAAAACAGCAGAAAAACTATACGGATTAACCTTCATCGAAAGAAAAGATATCCCTAAGTACCATCCAGAGGTCATTACTTACGAAGTGAGGAATGCAAAAAACGAACACCTTTCATTATTATATATGGACTTCTTTCCAAGAGGAGGTAAACGTCAAGGTGCATGGATGACCTCATTCAGAAATCAATCTAAAGAAAATGGAAGTAATATCAGGCCACATGTTTCCATTGTTTGTAATTTCACTAAACCTACTCCAACAAAACCCTCCTTGTTAACATTTAACGAAGTAACAACCTTATTTCATGAATTTGGCCATGCACTTCATGGAATGTGCGCAGATGGAACCTACCAAAGTTTATCGGGCACAAATGTATATTGGGATTTTGTAGAATTACCGTCTCAAATTCTTGAGAATTGGTGTTATGAAAAAGAATGTTTAGACTTATTTGCGACCCATTACATTACAAACGAACCAATACCATCTGAATACATTTCAAAAATTAAAGAAAGCTCAAATTTTTTAAGTGGTTTATCAACACTAAGACAAATAAGCTTTGGATTACTCGACATGGCATGGCACAGTAAATCACCAATAAATATTAAGAATATTAAAGATTTTGAGATCGCACAAACTTCCAAAACAGATATTTACCCTATCGTGAATGAAACTGTTATTAGTTGTTCCTTCTCTCATATATTCCAAGGGGGGTATTCCTCAGGATACTATAGCTATAAATGGGCTGAAGTTATTGAAGCTGATGCATTTGAAGCGTTTCAAGAAGGAGGAATCTTCAATAAAACAATCGCGTCTAAGTTTTACGACTGTATTTTATCCAAGGGAGGTAGCGAACATCCCTCAAAATTGTACCAAAATTTCCGAGGTAGAGACGCTGATCCTAAAGCACTATTAAGAAGAGAAGGATTACTAATAGACAAAGAATAACTTAACAGGAATAAAATTTGCAGAAAAATAAAATTTGCTAATTCAATAATTCTACTTATATTAGATTCGTTCTAAAAGAACATTTTTTTTTATTTACTTATAAATCAATAAACTATGGGACGTCCACCTACAAAACCTGCACGATTAAAAGATGGATTTTACATTGAGGTAAAAAACCCTGGATCAGGTGGGATTCGTATCCGAAGGGACACAAAAGAACAAATGCTCATTGCGGCTGAAGAATATGGGAAAAACAAACAAGTTGTTGTTCTAGGCGAAATGAGAAATGACAAATGGATTCATGAGTAAATTATTTTCTCAGATAACGAAGGGTGTTTTTAAAACACCCTTTTTTTATGCCTTATAATTTAATTTTTCAAGGTAAAAAAAAAGGATATCACGATTACTCGGATATCCTTTAATGTATAAGTAAATAGAATTATTCTCCTACAACCTCAAATTTAAACACCGGTTTTACACCTTTATGTAAATTAGCTTCAGCTTCGAATGTACCAACCTCTTTAATTGGCTCATCTTTAATTTTGATTGACTTTCTATCAATATCAAAACCAATAGCTCTTAAAGCGTCAGCTAATTGAACTGTATTTACTGAACCGAAGATTTTACCGTTCTCACCAACTTTCGTAGCAATTTTAACTGTAACATCAGCAAGTTTTGCAGCAATTTCTTGAGCTTCTGCTAATATTTTAGATTCTTTGTGTGCACGTTGCTTCATCATTTCGGCATGTGCTCTTTTATTAGAAGGTGTAGCTAAAATAGCGTAACCCTGAGGAATTAAAAAGTTTCTACCGTATCCATTTTTCACAGATACTGTTTCATCTTTGTAGCCTAATTTATCTACATTTTTCTTTAAGATAATTTCCATCGTTGTAATGATTTAATATTTAAAAATCTTATTTAAGCATATCACCAACATATGGCAATATAGCAAGGTGACGCGCTCTTTTGATTGCTTTATTCACTTTGTCTTGGTATTTAGCAGAAGTACCAGTAATACGTCTTGGTAAAATTTTACCTTGCTCATTAACCAACTTCAACAAGAAATTTGGATCTTTATAATCGATGAATTTAATACCACTTTTTCTGAAACGGCAGTATTTACTTTTTTTAATATCGATGTTAATCGGCGTTAAATAACGAATATCGTTTTGAGACATTTTGATTTTTTTTTAAAAGGTTAAAAATTAAGCTTCAACTTTTGTTGATTTCGCATTTCCAATTTTAGCTCTTCTTTTTTCAGCATATGCAAAATGGTGAGCATCCATTTTCACTGTTAAAAAGCGCATTACTCTCTCATCACGTTTAAAAGAAACTTCTAATTGAGTAACCAAATCACCTTGACCTTCATATTCTAATAAGAAATAAAAACCAGTTGATTTTTTTTGGATTGGATAAGCAAGCTTTTTCAAGCCCCATTTTTCAGAATGCTTCAATTTACCACCCAGAGCAGTAATTTCACCTTCGAATTTTTGCACTGCTTCCTTTGCCTGTTCATCAGACAAAACGGGAGTTAAAATGAAAACAGTTTCGTAAGAATTCATAAATTAAGTATTAGATTAATAAAACACAAATTTACAATAAAAATTTAAATTTCAATAATGTGTTGTGAATTTTATAATTTAACTTATAAATACTTTGCAATAAGAGATTTCAAATCATTTGCAGCAACAACGCCTGACTGTCTCCATTTCACCTCGCCATTCTTAAATAGAATAAGCGTAGGAACACCTCTCACTTGAAATTTTGCAGCAGCGGCAGGATTTCTATCAACATCTACTTTAATAACTGAAGCCTTATCGCCTATTTTAATTTTTAACTCATCCAATATTGGCGACATCGTTTTACATGGTCCACACCAAGTGGCATAAAAATCAACTAAAGTAGGCTTACTGCTATTGATTAAATTTGAAAATGAACTTGACATACTTATTTTTTTTGAAAAATTTTTGATTTAATATATTTTAAACTATCCAATGATAGAACCCCCAAAACGCCACCATAACCAATAGAAATGTATGGATTTGCACTTATTGGACAAGTTCCTGATGAACAACCTATATAGTAATAATACAAGAAGCCAAAAGTCGCACCGCACAAAAACAATAAAATGTAACTTTTGTATTTAATACTATTTTTCATGAAAATTTCGCTTTACGTTATAATACAAAGTTGAATGAAAAAATAAAATTTATCTGTAACAATAGTTACTCTATTAATTCTATTTTCGAAACAAAAGGATTAACCCGCATTATTCATAGTCAAATTTTAAATTTAAAGTGAAGTCATGCTAAAGTAGGTTACATCAATTTTACCGATATATTCTTTGTATCTTGAATTTATTTGATGATTTTTTTGAAATTTAGATAATCTGATTTCCTTTTTAGGGATGAAAAACAGAGTTTTTCAAAACAAGACATACTTTTCCCAAGCTTTTCATCTTTTTTGATGAAAAGCTTATTTTAAAGTTATGAGTTTTTGGAACAAATCTTGGTATACGAAGGATTTAGAGAGCATATAGTAAACTCTTCTTTTTGTTACCTTTATAGAAGCACCAACTTTTAACAAATAGGTTCTGATTGAAGATACTTGCCATTTTTTAGCTGTTTCATCTGAAATAATAGCAATTTCTTCCTTTATTAATCTGAAAAATTCATACGTCAATGAACTTGCTAT
>CAMCQL010000097.1 GCA_945877005.1 Chryseobacterium gleum | reverse complement strand
AATCATTAATTTGAATAAACCATTCTTTTTAACAAAGGATTAGGTCTATAACGATCTTCCCCATATTCCTCAAATAAATTTTGAAGCGTTACTAATACCTGTTCTAAACCAATCTCATCTGCCCATTCGAGTAACCCTTTAGGGTAATTGACCCCAAATTTCATAGCTATATCAATGTCTTCACGAGAAGCAACTAACATAAATTGGGCATCAAATGCTTCATTGATTAACATGGCAAGTATTCGATTAAATATCGCCTGGCCTAGTGCTTCATCTTTATTTGGTAATGGAGCATCTACTCCTTCTGAATAATCATAAAATCCTTTACCAGACTTTCTTCCCAACAATCCCGCTTCTTTGTGTCGCTTTTGAGTAAAAGAAGGTTTAAATCTTGGATCGTAGTAAAATGCTTCAAAGACAGACTCCGTAACTGTATAATTAATATCGTTTCCAATATAATCCATCAATGTAAAAGGGCCCATTCTAAAGCCTCCAAAATGTGTCATTGCCCAATCAATTGTTGCAAAATCAGCTATTCCTTCTTCGTAAATCCTAAGGGCTTCTCCATAAAACGGTCTTGCGACTCTATTTACAATAAAACCAGGAGTGTCTTTTACTAACACCGTTTTTTTATTCCATGACAGAATTTCATTCTTTATCAACTCAGTCACTTTAATATCTGTTTGAACACCAGGAATCACCTCCACCAAAGCCATAAGCGGCGCCGGGTTAAAGAAATGAATTCCTAAAAAACGATCGGGTCTAAGTAAAACAGCGCTTATTGATGCAATCGACAAAGAAGAGGTATTTGACGCAAGGATACAATTAGGACTTACTACACTTTCAACACTTTGAAAAACAGTGTGTTTCACTGATAAACTCTCAATAATTGCTTCAATAACTAAATCCGCATCTTTCAACTCATTATAGTCCGTTGTAAAAAGCAAATTATTTTTATAGTTGGAAATATCTTCAATGGTGATTTTTTGTTTTTCTAGAAGCTTATCAAACGTCTTAAATAAACCAGCTTTTGATTTGTTCAACACCTCTTCATTCACCTCTACAACAACAACTTTTTTTCCATTTTGAACAGCAACTTGAGCGATTCCAATTCCCATCGTACCTGCACCAATAACTCCTACATTATTCATAGTTAACATCCTTTGAATTCTGGGTTTCTTTTCTCTAAGAAAGCAGTTACTCCTTCTTTAAAATCTTCTGTTTGACCTGCTTCTGTTTGCAATTTTTCTTCTAAAGCCAGCTGTTCTGTTAAGCTATTAGAAAAACTTGCATTCACCGCTTTTTTCGTTAAACCTAATCCTTTTGTAGGCATTTTTGCGATCTGATGTGCAAACTTATACAACTCAGTTTCAAAATCTGCATCAGGTACCGCTTTGTAAATCAAGTTCATTTTTTCAGCTTCTACCGCTGAAACCTTATCTCCAGTCATCATCAACGCCAATGCTTTTTGGGTTCCGATGATTCTTGGTAAAAAAAACGTGCCCCCAGAATCAGGAATCAAACCTATTTTGGAAAACGCTTGAATAAAACTAGCTGATTCTTTTGCAATTGTAATATCGCAAGCCAAAGCTATGTTTGCACCCGCACCAGCTGCAACACCGTTTACACCAGCAATAATTGGTTTTTCAATCGATCGAATCAACTCTATAATAGGGTTGTAATGCTCTTTCACAATCGATTGTAATGAAGGCCCATCAGTAGCAGTCGCTTCTGCTAAATCTTGTCCAGCACAAAAAGCCTTGCCTTCACCTGTTAATACAATGGCTCTCACTGAAGTATCATCAGCAGCTTCTTTAAGCGTAGCTTGAAGTTCTAATGCCATTTCTTTGTTAAACGAATTAAAAACATTTGGACGATTGAGTGAAATACTTAACACTCCCTCTTCTTTTTTTAAAATTAACGTCATGGTTTAAAATTTAAATATCGTAGGATGAACGCATTTGTTGAATGCGTTTAATAATTTGATTTCTAAAAGAAGTTGGTGAGATTACTTCAATTTCTCCACCAAAACTTAAAATTTGACGAATCAATTCCTCACTCACTATCACATTCATTTCAAAAGTTGACCTGTTTTTTCCTTCTTTAATTAAATTCTGAGAAGAATGAAAAGGTTGAGAAACAATGTATTTAGAAGATACATTGTCTGCTTTAAAAATGATTTTCTCCGGCAATGATTTTGTGACAGTAATTCCTATTGAATTTTGGAAAAATTTAGTAACATCAAAATCAACGGTTTCAACGGCTACTTCTGATGTAATTTCTACCTGTTGCATTCTTTCTAAAGCATAGGTAATCACATCTTGTTTTACACAATCGTAACTAACTAAATACCATCTATTTCTATACTCCTTTAACAATAAAGGAACCACTTTTCTCGGTTTTTTATTTGCTGAGATGTAACTTTCATACTCAAAATGGACATAATTCTTATTACGAATTGCACCCATTAATGGTGATAAAAATTCATTACCTCCTATTGAAGTGCCACTCTCAAATTGAACAAAATTTGAAATATCTTTTGAAAATGGATCATTTGAAAAAGCAATACGTTCAACTACTTTATCAATAGCGAAACCAAATTGCGCAAACATATCTACTTCCTTAAACTGAGACAATGTTGTAGCAGCAAATCGAATCGCATCTAAATCTTCAGGTGTTAAAGGTATTTCGTCCAACGAAAAATCAGGATCTGAGTAATAATATCCTAGATTCTTTTTACTGTATTTAATTGGAGCATCGTGTTCCATTCGTAAGAAAAACAAATCTTTTTCAATCGTTGAATCACATACGTTTTCACCGTCATAACTACTGAACAATGCCTCTTCACACGCTTTACGCAATTCTGCTTTAGAAGGATAAGGCTTGTATTTACTTCTTAATGATTTATCGATAATCCTGTAACGAATTAACGCATTTCTAATTTGTCCCATAAAAAATTAACAACTAATCGTTTCTTCTTTTTTTACGTAACCAAACAATTCAAAAAACTTAATTGCTTTCACTACTTCCTCTGGTACATCTTCCTCCCAAATTGAGGAACCTGTTTTTATTTTGGACAATACATCGTCTGACCAAATATGTAATAACTTCGAATCAAAACCATGGATTGCTTCTATTTTATTTGCATCTTTTAAGTACTCTAAAAGACCTTTAAATTTTGGATTAATCTCAATATTATCAAGCGAATATAAATCTCCTGTTTCTACATCATTGGCAGGATATACAAACAATTTAACATTGTGTCCAAATCCGCGACCAAATGCTTCTAATAACCCTCCTCTCAAATTATCATAGTACCTTTCGTCAAAAATACTGTGGACATTGTATACACCTAAAATCACCCCCATCAGTTGTTCTTTAGCGATAGTCGCCAAATAATCAATCATTTTATAATGTTTCAAGTAATTAGAAATCATCACAGTATAACCAAGCGATCCTAACAACTCAGCTCGATCAATAAAATCTTTGTCCGAAATTTTGCCATCTGCTGTTAAATCTTTTAGAGTCAATTCAAAAACAACCGATAAATTTTCTCCCCTCACATCTTCTTCCTCTAAAAATTGTTCTTTACCACGCTGAATCATATCTAAATGAACTTTTGTGACAGGCCTAAATCTTCCACGCATTAACAATATATTCTTTTTGTACAGTGCAGTAGCTGGTTGTAGAACAGTCCCACATAAATCGAACATGGTTGCATCGGTTAATCCTCTTTTCACTAAATTTAGCGCGATAATTCGATTGTCAATACCTTCGAATGCTGGTCCTGAAACACGCATCATATCGATTTCCATTCTTTCTCTAGGCAATCGACTCATTAATCCGGTGAAAAAATCATCCATATTTCCGGCTTGAAAGTAACATGCATAAATTAAATTCACACCCAAAATCCCTAAAGCTGCTTGTTGACTTTTATTGTTATTGTCATGCATATTTACGTGCAACACAACATCACTTGGTTCCTCACCTAATGAACGTTGAAAACGAATACCAACCCAACCTTGACCTTGATTTGTTCGATGGTAATTTAAAGATTCAACAGTATTACTAAAAGCAAAAAAACGTGAAGACTTATATTTCTCTGGTAATCGATACTTTAACGTTTGATATTCCGTACCCAACATTGTAATCAAACGGTCTTCACACACATATCTTGAAGCTGGACCGTACATAGAATCAGAAACTTTCATATCATACGCAGACTGAGTATATGCGATGGTGCCTGAACTTCCTCCTGCCTTAAAAAAATTAGCAGCAACTTCTTGTCCTGCTCCAATTTCAGCAAAACACCCATAAATATCAGGTGTTAAATTTATTTTAAGCGCCTTTTCTTCAGTCGTTAATCGTGCGTCGTTATTCATTTCTTTATACTTCTATGAATAGCAAATGTATGAAATTTATGATTTAAAAACTATACAAACTGCATTCTCATCTGATTTGTATAAAATAGAACTCCCTTAACTTCTGGAAATTCCATTAGTTCCAAAAGCTCAATGTATTTCCCCATTTGTTTTATATGTTTCTCATTTGCCATACCAGACTTATAATCAACAACAAAGGTTTTGTCTTTGTGTATTATAATTTTATCTGGCCGTTTTAATATTCGATCTTCGCTCAAAATTGATTGTTCGTTATATACTTGAGTTGCATTCGATACAATTTCAACGTAATCCGGGAAAGTTAAAATTTTCTTGCTCTGACTAATTAAACGCTCCTTGAATTGTGCTTCAATTTTACCTTCTGCGACTAAACTATTAACTTTATCATCAACTTCTTGAATCGTCTTTACGGATGCCAATAATTCATGTAATTGGTTTCCAAATCGAATTTGCTCACTCACGCCATTTTCCTTCGTTGACTTTTGTACATCTAATACTATATCCGGATACCATAAGGTTTCATTCAATGGTTGGGGTGTAAAATTTGATATAGTAATAGCAGTCCGTTCATCCAATTTTTTCTTAGTGGAAATTCCTCTGAAATATCTTGGGAATCCTTGTAAATCGTTATCTAAATCCAGTATTTTTTTTTGTGCTAATTCTTGAACTACCTCCTGAAAATAGGTACCGAAATTTTTAGGATTTTTGTCTGCATAACCATTTAATACATAAAGTCTATTCACAGGACGCGTCATCATTACGTATGCTAAATTCAGTTTATCCAAAAATATATTTGCTAACTCGGCTTCCGTTTGTTCTTTTACAACTTGAATCGCACTATTCTTCGATAATCTTGAATAAATATATCCTTCTTCACACTTTATCAAAAGTTTGGAACTCTTCGATTCTAAATTAAAATCCATATTTGGCAATATAACAACAGGAAATTCGAGTCCTTTTGATTTATGTCCTGTCATTATAATGATTGCGTCTTTATTTTCAGGAACTTGAATTGAGGTGGATTTGCCCTTTTTATCGTATTCTTCTACAAAAAAAGTAAGATCCGGCCCAAATTGATTGTCAAAATTAAACGCTAAATCAAGTAAGTGATGCAAATACGGGTTTTCGATTTCATTCAACCCAAATAACACCAACGTTTTTTGAATCAACGCATAAATAGATTCATATTTAAAAAAGAAAAACTGCTCGTTTTCAAAGTATTCAAGTACAAACTTATCTATAGTACCATCATGTTCAATTGGCTGAATTAATTCATTGAAAAAATCTAAAAAT
The DNA here is from genome assembly GCA_945877005.1 of Chryseobacterium gleum. Lineage (GTDB taxonomy): Bacteria > Bacteroidota > Bacteroidia > Flavobacteriales_D > Crocinitomicaceae > CANHVK01. Next base: position 1,536 of record CAMCQL010000097.1, on the reverse strand, counting down.
CGTTTCGTCTCTAATTGACCTTTCGGGTGGATCCTTAATCGAAGATACGCCATTACCAACTTTACATAATAATCAGAATCAACTAACAAACTATCTGCTGAAACAACTTTATACTGTTTTGACAATTCTATTGCCCATTGATTACATTCCTTTTTTGTATTCCCCAAAATACAGATATCTCCTGGATCAAAATTATCAGCCAAACAACTTTCTATCCATTGAAATAAATACTTAAGTTGAGAATTCAATTGTTCTTCTTCTAATTCAACAGAAACCACTTCAACATATCCACCGTCCTTTCCTGCGGGAATCTGAACTTCTGAAGCGTAAAATTTAGACTTTTCATCGTCTAATTCTTTTTTAATGAGTGAAAAAAAACTATTATTAAATTCTACAATTTCTTTTTGTGATCGATAATTGGATGCTAAATTTTGTAAATCGCCATGATAATTAAACAATTCAGATTTCAGTGCTATTTCAGGATTTCCTTCAGGATTGTAAATTCTTGGTAATTCAATAAACTGCTCTGCTAAACCATTTTTAAACCTGTAAATGGATTGTTTTGGATCGCCTACAATTAAATTTGCATATTGATACGACAAAGACTCTTCAATCAATGGTATAATATTCATCCATTGTAAACGTGAAGTATCTTGAAATTCATCCAACATATAATGCTTATAACGATTCCCTAAACGTTCGTATATAAAAGGTGCTTTTTCTTGTTGTATAAGCTCTGAAATCAACTTATTAAATTCAGAAATTCGTATGATATTTTCTTTATCTCTAATCGTATCAATATCTCTTGCGATATGTTGTAATAAAGAAAGGTTAAAGAAATCTTTTGAAATTTCTCTCAACAAATGGTATCTCTGAATTTCACGTTGGTAATACTGATGAAAGTTGTGTGTTTCTAGTCGAAGATTATCTGGCATCTCTTGCCCTTTCCCTAATGGTTTATCAATCAAAGCCAAATGTGCTTCTGTAAAAAAACCTCCCTCAAAACCATTTTGAATCAATAATTTGTCGCTCACTAATTTCTTATACGCATCTGCATTTCTTGATTTTCCAGGAAGTCGGTCTATAGCTACACCTTCAAATAATGCATACAATCTATTTGCCTGTTCTTGAATTTTATCTTTTTGAATCTCAAACTCATGCTTAATTTCCTTCAATCTCTCTTTTGAATAATCCGACTTTATGAGCGTGTCAATATCAGAAAAATATTTTTCGTCTGTCAACAACTGAGCAAACTTCTTTAATTCAGTTTGAAAATTCCAGGACTCTTCTTCTTGTAATTTTTCTTTGGCGTAATTCAACATCAATTTCGTCAATTCTGGAGCCTCATCTGCATCTAATTGATCAATTAATTGATCTACGGCTTGACTTAAAACCTCTGTTTCATCTAATACAATCGTAAAATCATTAGAAAGATTTAATTCTTTGGAAAATGAACGAATTAATCTCAAGTTAAATTTATCAATCGTTAAAATTTGAAAATCTTCAAAATGGTGAAGTATGTCTTTTAAAACTTGT
>CAMCQL010000096.1 GCA_945877005.1 Chryseobacterium gleum | reverse complement strand
GGAGACGTCATCAAAAAAACAGAATGGTGGAAGGAAGCCTGCATCAAAAGTTCTTTAAAACGAAATTCGATCAAAACATATTATTCCATGAATGGCGACGCCATTGGTCGTAATTTAGGTGCTGCGGCGACAATCTTATTTTTGTATACCGTTTATTTATTCTTTAAACGTAGAAAAAACACACATCCTTCAAAATAACTTTTCAATAGATCTTGACTAATCGTTACCAAATAGTTTAGAAAAAAAGCTTCTGTTTTTTTTCTTTGGTTGGCTGCTTATTTCGTCGAAATAGTGTGAACAAAATTCCATCACCATGTTGTTACCGTATTTTGTATGTGGTGCAAAACCAACACCGAGGTAAAAGAAGTTCTGATTTAAGATGTTTCTTCTGTGTCCTAAATTGCTTACGTTTTCATCAATCAATAACGACATAAACGCGTCAACACCTCTTTTATTCCCGTAATCGCAATTTTCGCCATAGGTTTCTACTTGTTTACTATTGAATTTTTTAAACCGTTGAGAAAAGTTTGTATGCCCAACTACACCTTTTTTCCCTGAATTAGTTGCATGATCTAGTGCCATGTCAATTAAGTTCTGATTCAATTCTAATGGAGGAAGTTTTTTCATCGAATTTAAATCTTTGATTAAGCTTTTAACATAGCTATTATTTCTTTTTGAAGGATCTAGAACAGAATCCAAATATTCACTTAAAAATGTAGCGGCAAACAATTTAGGGTTAATTCTGACAAAATTCGTTAGTACAACAACGGTTTTCTCTTCTTCCGTGAGTTGCGAATTGGCTTTTTGTGAATTTATAAGCTCTAAATCTTCTTTCCCCCACAAAGAATAAGGATATTTTTCATTTTGAGAAAATAGTTTTTCTGAAGTAAGTAGAATCAGAATTATCGTTAAAAAAGAGAGTGTGAGTCGCATAATTAAAAGGATTAATTGTAAATTTGTGATGCTTACGTATATTAACTAACGTAATAGGAATAGTTTTAGTTTAAATTTAAAAATATATTATCGATGAAAAAAGTAATTATAGCTTCGTTTTTAATGTTCTCCTTTGGTGCTTTTGCACAAAAACATAAAGGAAAATGTGAGATTGGCATTGAAAAAACATATACTCAAAAAACGTTCGGTAAGAACATTGGGTATTATGTTGAATTTAAGAACAATGCTTCGAGTGCTGTTGATGCATTGGAATGGAAAGCGTTGTTTTACAATAACTTTGGTGAGTTAAAAGGGGAGAAAACGGGTACTTGGGATGCCGGTAATTTTATTAAGCCAATTAAAGCGGGACAATCTGGTAAAGATTTAGAAACAAGTTGGGTAGATGATGCGACTAAAGTTTTCATTACAATTACAAAAGTGCATTTTGAAGATGGTAAAAAATGTATTAAATAATTGATTTTCAAATAGTAAAACTTAAAGGTGTCCGAGTAATCGAGACACCTTTTTTTATTCTACGAATGCTTTAATTTTGATGATGTGTAATTTTTGTGAAGTATTTGCTTCCACGGACACCGTTTTTTCGATGGTTCCTTTTTGACTTGGTTTTGGTTCAAAAACCACTTTAATAAAATCGTGTTTTGAGGGTAGGATAGGAGCTTCTGGTTTACTAGGTGTTGTACAACCACAACTAGCGCTTGTGTTCTTTATAATTAACGGTTTTTTTCCTGTGTTTACTATTTTAAACGAATAACTGTTTTTACTATTTGGTTTTACAGTACCGAAATCGTGAATCGTATCTTCAAAAGCCAAACTGGTTTGATTTTCAATTTCTTCTTTTAATTTTCGTTGTTCTTCGAAAAGAATTTCTTGTTGAATTTTTTTCAACTCTTCGTCAGTATATTGTTCTGCTGCAATGGATGAAACGATGGTTTTATCTTCCTTGGAATTTGTTCCACAAGCACCTAAAAGAAAGATACAACTCACCAAAAAATACGATTTCATAGTTAAATGTCTAGTTTTAAGATTTGATTATTTACTGATAATTCCTAACTTTTCATGGGTTTTTTTATCAATCGATTGCAATGCGGCTCTAAGTGCATCATTTTTATCGTTGTAAATTTTGTAGAATTCTGTTGTGCCCCATAAATCTTGCGCAATTAATGATTTAATGAATAGTTTAATCATTCGTTCGCTTTGTTTGTATTCTTTTTCTACAAATTTGATGGAAGGTTGGTCTTTTTCAATATAGTTAAAAAATTCTTTCATAAACGGTTCGGTACATGAAAACGTTTGATTGAAGGTTTCAAATTCTGGATAAGTTGTTTTTAGTTCTTTTCTGTTCTTGTCAACATACGTTAACGAAAATGAATTGAAAATCCCAGTATTCAATAAAGACCTGAAATAAGGGGTAAATTCAACAGTATCAAGTGGTACAAATACATCTGGCATAATTCCACCACCACCGTAAACAGTTCTTTTTTTGATCATTGTTTCGTATTTCAACGAATCAGGAAATTTGATACTGTCTTGAACGGTTAATTCACCATGTTTTAAGCGTTTCATTACATCATTATGGTAATCTTCACTGTTTTTTCCATATGGTTTTTGAATGTTTCTTCCTGTTGGAGTGAAATAACGCGCAATGGTCAATCGAATTTGAGAGCCATCTTTTAAATCAATCGGACGTTGAACCAACCCTTTTCCAAATGATTTTCTTCCCACAATAATTGCTCTGTCCCAATCTTGGAGTGCTCCTGAAACAATTTCACTTGCAGATGCAGAGTTCTCGTTGATTAAGACCACTAATTTTCCTTTCTCAAACAATCCTTTGGTGTCTGAGTTTAAATCTTGTCTCGGTTGATGTTTTCCTTTGGAATAAACAACTAATTTATTTTCTGACAAAAATTCATCACTCAACGTTTTAGCAGCATACATTAAGCCACCACCATTGTCTTGTAAATCAAGAATTAGGTTTTTCATCCCGCTATCCACCAACGCTTGTAATCCTGCTTTGATTTCGTCAGTAGTAGTGTGTGAAAAACTATTTAATTTAAGATACCCAGTTTCTTTGTTTATCATGTAATAACAATCGACTGAATGAACTGGAATTTTATCGCGTGTAATAACAAAAGGAAGTAATTTAGAATCGCCTTTACGAAGTACTTCTACCGTTACCTTTGATCCCAATTCTCCCATTAATTTTTCGCGAACTTGCGAATTTTTCAATTTTACATTGGCAATTGATTCACCTTGAACTTTGATGATTTTATCGCCAGCCATTAAACCTATTTTCTCAGAAGGACCACCAGGAATGGTTTGAACAACGATTAATGTGTCTTTTAACAACTGAAAACGGATTCCAACTCCAACAAAATTTCCATTGATGGACTGGTTGGCATCGTCAACATCTTCTTTGCTAATGTAAGAGGAGTGAGGATCCAATTTTTCCAATGCAGAAATTATTGCCGCTTCTGAAATGTCCTTTGAATTCACGTCATCTACATAGGCATAGTTGATGTAATTAAACACATCTTGAACTTTTTGGTAATGAAGTTGAGATTCATTTGGGTTCTTTTGAGCAAATAATTCAATAGAAAAAAATGCAATGGCTCCTAGTAGTTTGATTTTCATGATTAGTATGCTACGAATTAATAGTTAGTCAATTAATTGAAATGAATATTTATTTTCTAAAAGTAATAAATATGATCTAATTTTTTTTTAGTTACGTATCAAAATCCCCAAACAGAAATTAGAAATTTTGACACGAATTTTAATTTTATCACAAAAAAAACTCTCCAATCATACGAAAGGAGAGTTTGTGAATTACCATTGTTTATGCGTTCACCAATAAGCCTTCGATTGCTTTATTGAATGTTTCACTTGGTCTTAATGATTTTGTTGCTAAATCTTTATTTGGATAATAGTACCCACCAATGTTTACTGCAACACCTTGTACATCAATCAATTCTTTTAATATAGTGTCTTTATTAGCTTTTAATTCAGCAGCTAATCCTTTAAAAGCAGCACTGATTTCAGAATCGTCACAATTTGCTAATTCTTCCGCCCAGAATAACGCCAAGTAGAAATGTGAACCTCTGTTATCTAATTCTTTTACATTTTTAGATGGTGATTTATCTTCCAATAATAACGTTGCAGTTGCTTTGTCTAATGTTTGGCTTAAAACTTTTGCTTTCGGGTTATTGTATTTTTCACCTAAATGTTCTAATGATACTGCTAACGCCAAAAATTCACCTAAAGAATCCCAACGTAAATGGTTTTCTTCCAAAAATTGTTCAACATGTTTAGGTGCAGAACCTCCAGCTCCAGTTTCAAATAAACCACCACCATTCATTAAAGGAACAATGGACAACATTTTAGCACTTGTACCTACCTCAAGGATTGGAAATAAATCTGTTAAATAATCACGTAATACATTCCCAGTTACTGAGTTTGTATTTTCACCTGCTTTTACTTTTTTCAATGAATAAAGGGTAGCTTCTGTTGGTGAAAGAATTTGAATGTCTAAACCAGTAGTATCGTAGTCTTTTAAATAATTTTGAACTTTTGCAATGATTTGACGATCGTGTGCACGTGTTTCATCTAACCAGAAAATAGTTGGCCATTCAGTTGCTTTAGCTCTGTTTACAGCTAGTTTTACCCAGTCTTTAATCGGTGCGTCTTTCACTTGACATGCTCTCCAAATGTCGCCAGCTTCTACTTCACTACTCATTAAAATAGTTCCTTGTGCATCAACAACTTTTACACTACCATCTGCTTTAATTTCAAATGTTTTATCGTGCGAACCGTACTCTTCAGCTTTTTGTGCCATCAAACCAATGTTTGAAACTGTTCCCATTGTTGTTGGGTCAAATGCACCGTGCTCTTTACAGAAATTAATGGTTGTATCATAAACACCCGCGTAACTTGAATCTGGAATCACAATTAAAGTATCTTGTAATTTTCCAGCTCTGTTCCACATTTGACCAGATGTACGAATCATTGCTGGTACTGAAGCGTCAATAATTACATCAGAAGGAACATGAAGGTTCGTAATTCCTTTATCAGAATTTACCATTGCTATCTCAGGACCGTTTGCAAATGCGGCATCGATGTCTGCTTCAATTTCAGAGTGACCTTTCACTTTGTCCAATAAATCAGCTAAACCATTGTTTACATTTACACCAAGTTCTTGAAGTTTCACAGCATGTTTTTTGAAAACATCTGAAAAATAAACTTTTACAATGTGTCCAAAGATGACAGGATCAGAAACCTTCATCATTGTTGCTTTCATATGAACCGAAAACAAAATGTTATTCTCTTTAGCGTATGCTACTTGTTCTTGTAAAAATTTGTTTAATGCATTTACACTCATATGCGTTGCATCCAAAATTTCACCTGCAATTAATGAAAGGTTTGCTTTCAATGTTTCTTTAGAACCATCTTTCCCTTCAAATTCGATGTTTACAGTTGTAGGATTTTCGATTAAAACAGCTTGCTCGTTTGCTCTAAAGTCTCCACTTGTCATGGTCGCAACTTTTGTTTTTGAATCTTTGCTCCAAGCTCCCATTGAATGTGGGTTTTGACGCGCATATTCTTTTACTGCAAAAGGAGCTCTTCGATCAGAATTTCCTTCACGAATAACTGGATTTACAGCACTCCCTTTGATTTTATCGTAGGTTGATCTTACACTTTTTTCTTCCTCTGTTTGTGGATCTGCTGGGTAATCAGGTAGCGCAAATCCTGCAGATTGTAGTTCTTTTACTGCTGCAACTAATTGAGGAACAGATGCAGATATATTTGGTAATTTAATAATGTTTGCTTCAGGAAAGTTCACTAATTGACCCAATTCAGAGAGGGCATCCTTCACTTCTTGATCTGTATTTAAATAGGTAGGAAAACTTGATAAGATACGAGCAGCCAATGAAATATCTCTTGTTTCTACCTCTACTCCTGCAGTAGATAAGAATGCTTTTACAATTGGCAAAAACGAATAAGTAGCTAACGCTGGCGCTTCGTCGGTAATGGTGTAAATGATTTTTGAAGTTTCCATAAAGATTTCCTACTAAAAATTAAAAATTGTTTATAAAATTTCCGGGGAAATATCCCCTTAATTAATCGTATTCAAAATTAAGTCTAATTATCCAAAATTCAATGAATGTTTTTTAAGAATTATTAAAAAAATGAATAAGAATCAATCTTGTGAAAATGTGAATTTCGAAAAGTCAATCAAATTTATAGGGGGGAGTAATTCTCTATGTATGTAAATGACAAGACCGTTTCAAAAGTTATAAATCGAGGCGTATTAAAAATTTAACATGAGATTTTTAGATAGGTTTGACAATTTTTTCTTTCGTATTAATTCAAGCCTATAGTTTGTATTTTAGATTTTGTAGTTCTTTTAGTTTGTTTAAATGTAAGTGTGATAGCGTATTCTTTTGATTTTTTTATTTATGTTTATACTTGTTTAGTTATTCTTTCAAGTACAATCGTATGAATATTACCCAAATAGAAAATAACCTCAATTTACTAATAGAAAACATAGATAAAGAATCTTTTATCTATAATTTGTTAGAATCTTATTACCTTCCAAAAGCATCTATATCTCGCTTACAAAAAGGAAGTTTGAATTTGAGTAAAGTACCTGGAGAAGTATCTTGGAAGAAAAAAGTATTCTTCAAAGAAGAACTTAAAAACGATTTACACCTTACTATTTCAGCACTTAAAGACGAATTAAAACAAAACCAACGTTTCGTAATAGTAACAGATTACAAGACACTTTTAGCAATTGATACTTTAACACAAGATCAATTAGATATTCCAATTACTGAATTACCAAAATACTATGATTTCTTCTTGCCGTGGGCAGGTATGGAAAAAGCAACGCATTCTGCTGAAAACCCTGCTGATGTTAAAGCAGCAGAAAAGATGGCTAAGTTGTTTGATGAAATTAAGAAAGACAATCCTGATACGTCAAAAGAAGCAATTCATAATCTGAATATCTTTTTCTCTCGTTTGTTGTTTTGCTATTTTGCGGAAGACACTAGCATATTTGAGGAGCAACAATTTTCTCACGCAGTAGAATCTCATACAAAATCAGATGGTTCTGATTTGGATACTTACCTTAATCGTTTGTTTTGGGTAATGAATACTCCAAATGATAAACGTGGTGATATTCCTAATTACCTAAATGCATTTCCGTATGTGAATGGTGGTTTATTTCGTGATGAAATTCCTTGTCCAAAATTCACTACTAAATCAAGACAAATTTTAATTGATTCAGGTGATAGCAAC
>CAMCQL010000095.1 GCA_945877005.1 Chryseobacterium gleum | reverse complement strand
GGATGAAGTTTTTGATGGAGTAGAGGCACAGCAATTGGTGCGATCTGAGATGATTGAAGGAACAGAGACAAAACGTGTAACTTCTATTGCTTTTAATTTATCTTCTTTTTAATAGTTTCGTTAGTTCAAAACTGAGTTATATTCTGTGTGTTTTTAATTGTTAAGACTTCTGATTTTATCAAAATAAGACCGTTGCAAAACCCCTTACTCATCGTTGAATCAAAGATTTAACATCCTCATTTACATGAGTAAACTGCGGTGTGAAATTTTTAATCCGCCTCGATTAATAACTTTTGCAACGGTCTTAAAATATTGAAAAAAAAATAGGGTGACATTACAGCCACCCTATTTTTTTGAATATTTAATAACAATTAGTGTGCAACAGCAACTCTAACTTTTGGAGCAGCAGCTAAAATATCAGCTGAAGTTTCAGAAGCATATTGTTCGAAGTTTTTCACAAATTGCGCAGCTAAATTAGTTGCTGTTTCGTCGTAAGCATTTGTATCAGCCCACGTACCTCTTGGATTTAAGATTTCTGAAGGAACGTTTTCACAAGTAGTTGGAATTGCTAAATCAAAAACTGGCAATGTTTCGAAAGTCACATTGTTTAGTTTTCCAGTTAATGCTGCAGTAATCATAGAACGAGTGTAAGAAAGTTTCATTCTTGAACCTACACCGTAAGATCCACCAGTCCAACCAGTGTTGATTAACCAAACATTGATATCAGTACCATCCAATTTCTCACCTAACAACTTAGCATATTTCGCTGGGTGTAATGGTAAAAATGCTTTACCGAAACAAGCAGAAAAAGTTGTAGTTGGTTCAGTGATTCCCATTTCAGTTCCAGCAACTTTTGCAGTGTAACCAGACATGAAGTGGTACATTGCTTGCTCTTTAGTTAATTTTGAGATTGGAGGCAATACACCAAAAGCATCTGCTGTTAAAAAGAAAATGTTTTTTGGAGCAGTTCCAACTGAAGGAGTAGCTGTATTTTCAATGTGGTCCAATGGGTAAGAAACACGTGTGTTTTCAGTAATTGAATTGTCTGTGTAATCAGGAGTAGAAGAAGCGTCTACAAAACCGATGTTTTCTAAGATAGCACCAAATTTAATTGCGTCATAAATTTGAGGTTCTTTTTCTTTCGATAAATCGATTGTTTTCGCATAACATCCACCTTCAAAGTTGAAAACAGTGTTGTTAGACCAACCGTGTTCATCGTCACCAATTAAACGACGGTTTGGATCAGAAGACAATGTAGTTTTACCAGTTCCTGATAAACCAAAGAAAACAGCAGTATCGCCAGCTTCACCGATGTTAGCAGAGCAGTGCATTGACAATACATTTCTTTCTTGTGGTAATAAATAATTTAATACAGAGAAAACACCTTTTTTGATTTCACCAGTATAACCAGTACCACCAATAAGAATCATTTTCTTAGAGAAGTTTAAAATAGCAAAATTGTGTTGACGTGTACCATCGATTGTTGGATCTGCTTTAAATCCTGGTGCACACACAATGTGCCAATCAGCTGTAAAAGTATCAATTTCAGCGTCAGTAGGTCTTAAGAACATGTTGTAAGCAAACATGTTTGACCAAGGGAATTCTGTAACAACTCTCAAGTTCAAACGATGCGCTTCTTCAGCACAAGCATACGCATCTCTTACATACATATCTTTTTCTGTAAGGTATGCTTTCATTCTGTTGTATAATGCATCAAATTTCTCTTCAGAAAATTTGATGTTTACATCGCCCCACCATACAGTGTTTTCTGTAACTGAGTCATAAACAACATAACGATCTTTCGGAGATCTACCAGTAAATTCACCTGTTTCAATTGCAATTGCACCAGTGTCAGTTAATACACCTTGACCATTGATAATCGTGTCTTCTACAAGTTCTGCAGGAGTTAGATTCCAATATACATTACCTAAGTTAGTAAGTCCAATAGAATCTGTTAAATTCGCATTGTTTCCTCGTTTACCGAATTCGTTCATACGTACTTTATTTTTTAGCTTTCGCGTTGATTTAGGATACAAAATTACACCTATTTAAGAAATAATAAAATTTTTTTTTCGTTTAGGGTAAAATTTATCAAATAATCTACAAAATTTAAAATCAATTTAAATTAATGTGTAGTTTAATTTATTGTTAATAAGGTTGTTTATTGGCTATAGTTATTGCTGCTTCAATGGCTTTGTAAATATTTTTTCTTAATTCGGGCAATGTGCAATCTAACATATAGCAAGGGGCACTTATTATTTTGTAGTTTGAATCTATGTTAATTTCATTGATTGTTTTCTCTATCGATTCAGCTCCAATTGAAGTGATGCTATCGTGAAAGTCTTGAATGGTATAAGGAGATGGGACTTTTGTACTTCCTAAAGTAAGTGTTGCTTTTTGACTATTGTTTTTAAGTGCCAATGCAATTATAACAGGACTGACACATAATGCTACAATTGGTTTTTTTTGATCTATAAATTTATAAATAAGTTCACTGATTTCTGGAAGTACCTCCCCATTTGCACCTTCGAATGCCCAAGAACTAAGATTTTTAGCACTTCCAAAACCCCCAGGAATAACAAGTATATCTAATTCATTCGTATTTACATCATTCACATCTTCGACTTTGCCACGAACTATTCTTGCTGATTCAATCAACATATTTCGCGACTCATTCATTGTTTCACTAGTCAAATGATTGATGACATGGTGTTGTTCTTTATTGATTGAAATTCCTTGGTAGCTTGCTCCTAATTCTTCAATTGCTAGAAGAGTGAGAACTACTTCTTGAATTTCAGCACCATCATATACACCACATCCTGAAAGTAAAACACCAATTTTCATAGTTTTGATTATTATAAAAGATTTTACAAATTATTTAATTCAAATTACTTTTGAATAGCAATATGGTCTTCTTTTAACAGAATCATTCTTAATTTATAAAGAATACCTACTGCTGCCTTAAATGTTTTTTTACTCATCCCAACTTCTTCTCGGATTCTATCCGGATCAGACTTATCAGTAAGGTAAAGTTTTCCATCGTTGGATTTAATAATGTCTAGTAAACGTTGACTGTTTAATTCTAATTTTTCAAAACCTGGTTTTTCTAAAGCGATATCTAATTTCCCATCAGGACGAACTTTGGTTACAAATCCTTTGCATTTCTCTCCAAATCGGAGTGGACGAACGATATCGTTTTTGTAAATTAACCCACTGTATGTATCGTTTACAATTACATTTTTTCCAAGCTCAGTAGTTGAATGTATCAATAAATCAACTTCATCTCCTTCGTTTACGATCACCACTTCAAATTCTAAGAAGCGTTTTATGCGTGAAGATGCAACGAGTCGATTGGTAGCTTCATCTAAATATAAATAGACGATATAGGATTTGCCTTCTTCCATTTTTAAATGTTGCTCTTTAAAAGGAACAAACAAATCTTTTTCAATTCCCCATTCTAAAAATGCGCCGAAATGACTGACTTGATTTACTCTTAAAAGACCAAATTCGTGTAGTTCCAACAATGGTTTTAAGATTGTTGCTATGATTCTGTCTTCAGAATCAAGGTAGAGAAAAACTGAGATTAAATCACCGATTTCAGAACCCTGTGGAATGTATTTTGTCGGAAGTAATACATCATTGTCTTCATCGTCTCCAAGGTAAGCGCCAACGCTTGTAAATCGTAATATAGTAAGTTCATTGAATACACCTAAATGTAGCATAGTAAAAAAGTTTTAACGACAATATGAAAGTAGAACGGGTTGTTTTTTGATACGCACTCTTGGGAAAAGTGTTTTTAGGGTGTTTTTTTCTTCAGTTGAAATAGCGACGTAAGTATACGAATCCATTACTTCAATTAGTCCAAGATGTTCTTTTGGTATTTTTACTTCTTGCAATAAAAATCCTACAATATCAATTTTTCTAATTTTTTGTTTTCTTCCTGCAGAAAGGTAATAAGTTGTCCAATTGCTTTTGGTAAATTCTTTAATTTCTGCTGATATCTCCAATTTTTTCACTTCAAAATTCTTAGTGTACGGAGGTAGAGGTTCGTTTTCTGAATGCAAAAGGTACACGTTCCCATTGGTTTTCATACGTGCAGTTCTTCCGTTTCTATGAATGAATTCAGCTTCAGTAGGAGGGAATTGGTAGTGAATAACTGCATCGATATCAGGAATATCTAAACCTCTTGCAGCTAAATCTGTACAAACCAAACAATCTATCGAATTATTTTTGAATTTAATGAGGGAACGTTCGCGGTCGATTTGCTCCATTCCGCCATGAAAAACAACATTTTGTTTTCCGTATTCAGTTAGGTGTTGGGATATTCGATCTGCAGTTTCTCTGTGTGAACAAAATACCAACGTTGGACCGAATGCTTTAGACGATAAAAAAGCTACTAATGCATGCAATTTGTCGTGACCGATCGATTCAATTGAAAAATAATTGATTACAGGTTGTTCCGAATTCAAAAATGAAAAAGTACTGAAGGGGTAGTTTTTAAAATTACCGGGTAATTCTTCTATTTCTGTCGCGCTAATCAGTTGAATACTTTTGAGTTGACTTGAAAAATCGATGATTTCATTGATTTCTTTACTGAAACCAAGTTCTAAAATTTTATCGTATTCATCTAGAATTAAGTGATCAAAAGGTGCTAATCCTGAAGTTTGTCTTTTATAATGGTCTAAAATCCTGCCAGGTGTACCAATTACCACTTCTGGTCCTTCACGCAGTTGAAGTTCTTCGTTTTTAAACGAATGTCCACCATAGCATAAAACTGTTTTTCTGCCTGAACGCAGCGCAGTGTAATTTTTGGCTACTTGAAACGCTAATTCTCTAGTTGGACAAAGAATTAATACCTGATGAAAAGGAGTTGTAGTTATTTTTTGTTCTAAATGTAAAAGAAAGGCAAGTGTTTTACCACTTCCAGTCATGGATAACAAAATTGAGAAATCTTCTGCCTTTGACCAATACTCATTTTGCATTGGTGTGGGCGAGGAAAATCCGGTGTTTGCAAATAATGTTTCAGCTGTCAACATTCTAATTATTTTGAAGTATTTTTATTCGCATCCGCTAAAAATTGCGCTAAACCGATATCAGTTAAAGGATGTTTTAATAACGACAACAAAACATTCAAGGGAGCCGTAACCACATCGGCGCCTATTTCTGCACATTGGATAACATGCATTGGGTTTCTTATAGAGGCAGCTAAAATCTGGGAACTGAAATCATAATTATTGAAAATCCCTCTAATTTGAGCAATTAGTTGAAGTCCGTCCGTTGAAATGTCGTCCAATCGTCCAACAAATGGAGAAATAAATGTTGCGCCTGCTTTCGCTGCAAGTAATGCTTGCCCTGCAGAAAAGACTAATGTGCAATTGGTTTTGATTTCTTTTTCGGTTAAGTATTTGATCGCTTTGATTCCGTCTGCAATCATAGGTATTTTAACAACGATGTTCGGATGTAAGTCAGCGAGTAATTCGGCTTCTTTTATCATTCCGTTGAAATCCGTTGCAAGTACCTCAGCGCTTACAAATCCATTGACTTCTTCGCAAATAGATATGTAATGCGCAAGTTGACCATTTTTTGTGGTAATTCCTTCCTTAGACATTAAAGTAGGGTTGGTAGTTACCCCGTCAATAATGCCTAATTGTGCTGCTTCTCGAATTTCGGAAAGATTAGCGGTATCTATGAAAAATTGCATGTTAGATAAGAATAGGTGTGATGGTTATAAAAGTACACTTTTTGTTGTGCCTCAGAAACTTTTGGGCATAAAAAATGGGTAAGCTACTTCTATCGCACCGCTCAACCTCATGCCTTTGCTACGTTCCCGTCCTGGAGGAGTATGAAGGAGCTAGTCGTAAAAGACTTACCCAATGCAAAAGTACTATTTTTTTTGAAATTCAAAAGAGAAATTCAAAAAATAAAATAAAGAAGCTGCTTCGAAGGATTGAAAGATTAAATTTGTCTTAAAATTAAGAGATGCATTCAATTGAAGATTTAGTTCAAAAAGACAGAGATTATGTGTGGCATCCTTTCACACAAATGCAAACTGCTCCAGATCCAATACTTATTGTAAAAGCAGAAGGAGCAACTTTATTTGCTGCAGATGGAAAAGAGTATTTAGATTGTAATTCCTCTTGGTGGGTGACTTTACATGGTCATAACCATCCTCATTTAAAGCAGGCTTTACTGAATCAGTTCGAACAGATAGATCACGTTATTTTTGCTGGAGCAACACATCCTAAAGCAATTGAATTGGCTGAAAGAGTTGTGGGTTTGTTGCCTGATAATTTTCAAAAAGTGTTTTTTTCTGACGATGGATCTACTTCTGTAGAGGTGGCTATTAAAATGGTTTTTCAATTTTGGCACAATCAATCCATTGATAAAAAAAGAATTGTAGCTCTGGAAGGAGCTTATCATGGTGATACGTTTGGTGCGATGTCGATTTCTCAAAGAGGATATTTCAATGCACCTTTTGAACATTTGTTTTTTGAAGTTGATTATTTGCCATTTCCTTACAGTAATAAAGAGGAAGAGGTATTGATAGCTGCTGAAAAATTATTTGCTTCGGATGAATGTGCTGCAATTATAGTTGAGCCTTTGGTGCAAGGTTCCGCGGGGATGATGATGTATAGTCCTTCTTTTTTAGAACGTTTGGTTGCTCTTGCAAAAGCGAATCAGGTGTTGGTTATTTTTGATGAAGTCATGACAGGATGGGGAAGAACTGGTAAGTTATTCGCAATGAATTATATTGATTCAAATCCTGACATCGTTTGTCTTTCAAAAGGATTGACTGGTGGCGTTCTTCCTTTAGGGCTCACAGTGGCAACTGAGGCAATCTATAATGCTTTTTTGTCTCCCATAAAAACGAAAGCTTTGTTACATGGACACTCCTTTACAGGAAATGCGTTAGCATGTGCCGTGGCTTGTGCCAATATAGATTTGATAGAAGCTACTTCTTTTGAGGAAAGTATAAATCGTATTAGTGAACAACATGCTGCCTTTGGTGATTCTCTCAAAGATCACCCAAAAGTGCAAGAAGTTCGTCAAATGGGAACAATTATCGCAGTAGAAATTAAAGTTTCCGGTTCTTCGTCCTATTTTGCTGAAATTAGAGATATAGCCTATCATTATTTTATCTCTAATGGTTTGTTGATTAGACCTTTGGGTAATATTGTGTTTTTAAATCCTCCTTTTTGTGTGACTAATGAAGAACTATCAAGAATGTATGATGGGATACGAGGATTATTGAGTCATATCAAATAATTATAGTACT
>CAMCQL010000094.1 GCA_945877005.1 Chryseobacterium gleum | reverse complement strand
TTCAAATGAAAACCTCTCAAAAAGCACGAAAATTAATTTCAATTAAAATCATAATTTATAAATTTCAATTCAGAATCACCTCTGGCCTTGGTATTGTTGGGTTTTGTGAACGAATTCAGAAAAACTAGACTGTTTCAAGACTATTAAATCGAGGCGAATTAAAAATTTAATACCGCAGTTTACCAATGTAAATGAGGATATTAAATTTTTGATTCAACGATGAGTGAGTAGTTTTGAAACGGGATAAAGCTAGACTTTTTTGTCGGAAGCTTTGCAAAAGATCACCGACAAAATCAGCCTTTCAGGAGCGAACAAAATAAAGCGCTCGGAGCGATAATCTTTAAGAAATCCGAATACTGCGCTTTAACAACCATCCCGAAGCCTTGATTTTTGGTTCTTTTGATCAAGCAAAAGAACAAAGATTCCATTTCAATTCAAATCCTCCTATAATGCACGAAAATTAACTTCATTTACAAATCATAACCCCTAAATCATAACCATCTCTCAGCCTTGATTTTTGGTTCTTTTGATCAAGCAAAAGAACAAATATTCCATTTCAGTTAAAACCATCTTAAAATCAACGAAAATTAATTTCATTTATAAATCATAACCCCTAAATCATAACTTTCTCCGGCCTTGATTTTTCGTTCTTTTGATCAATCAAAAGAACAAAGATTTCATTTCAGTTAAAATCATCTCAAAATCACGAAAATTAATTTCATCCATAACTCCCAATTCAGAATCACTTCTGGCCTTGGGATTGTTGGGTTTTGTGAACGAATTCAGAAAAACTAGACTGTTTCAAGACTATTAAATCGAGGCGAATTAAAAATTTAATACCGCAGTTTACCAATGTAAATGAGGATATTAAATTTTTGATTCAACGATGAGTGAGTAGTTTTGAAACAGACTAAAGCTAGACTTTTGTCGGAAGCTTTGTAAAAGATCACCGACAAAATCAGCATTTCAGGAGCGAACAAAATAAAGCGCTCGGAGCGATAATCTTTAATAATTCCTAATTCTGCGCTTTAACAACCATCCCGAAGCCTTGATTTTTCGTTCTTTTGATCAAGCAAAAGAACAAAGATTCCATTTCAAATGAAAACCTCTCAAAAAGCACGAAAATTAATTTCATTCATAAAACATAAATCACAATTCAGAATCACCTCTGGCCTTGGGATTGTTGGGTTTTGTGAACGAACTGAAATGCTAGACTTTTGACGGTAGCTTCGCAGAAGATCATCGACAAAATCAGCCTTTCAGGAGCGAACAAAATAAAGCGCCTCGAAGCGATAATCTTTAAGAAATCCGAATGCTGCGCTTTAACAACCATCCCGAAGCCTTGATTTTTGGTTCTTTTGATCAAGCAAAAGAACAAAGATCCCATTTCAGTGAAAATCTTCTTAAAATCCACAAAAATTAATTTCATCCATAAATCATAACTCCTAATATATAACTTTCTCAGCCTTTGATTTTACTTCTTTTGATCAAGCAAATAAACAAAAAGTTAATTTTCAACAAGAGATTTATTAATTAGATTTAATCTCATTTGATAAATTAAAATTTTTCTTGACTCCATAGCAACTGCATACTTCATGTATGGTTTAAGTATGGCTAAAGTACCAGGCCTACCATTTTGAAGCAAAATCAATAAAACGACACTATTTGGAATTATTTGGCGTTAATTGAATACAGAATACATCACTTCACTAGTTGTATAATTTCCATCATTCTTTAAATCGTTAAAATATGATAAAACTATTTCACTAGTAGTTTAGCCATTGTTTTTTTGTAAATTTATCTAAAACTAATATCATGGCACTGAAACAACAATTAGCGCAGCGTTTAGAACAACGATTGTCTCCTCAACAGATTCAGTTGATGAAGCTATTACAAGTGCCTACCATGGAATTAGACCAACGAATCAAACAAGAAATAGAAGAAAACCCCGCTTTAGAAGAAGGAATTGAATTTGAAGAGGAGGAGTACGAAGCACAAGAGGAGGACTACAATGAAGATGAAAATGTGATTGAATTTGATTTGTCAGAGTACATGGACGATGAATCTCCGGACTATAAAACGCAAGTTAATAATTATTCGAAAGACGACGAAGAGCGAGGAATACCTTTGTCTGGGGAACAATCATTTCAAGATAAATTATTAGAACAATTACACCTACTTGATTTAGATAATACTCAATTCAGTATTGCAGATGTAATTATCGGTAATCTTGATGAATCTGGTTATTTGAGTCGAACGATTTATGCGTTGGTCGATGATTTGGCGTTTGCATCTAATATCTACGTTACAGAACAAGAAGTAGAAGCAATATTAAAATTGGTTCAAGAATTAGATCCTCCGGGTGTAGGAGCGAGAGATTTAAGAGAATGTTTACTTCTTCAACTTAACAGAGTTCATGATGGGGACATCACTCGTTATACAGCCAAAAAGATAGTTCAAAATCACTTCGAAGAGTTCATTAAAAAACATTATTTCAAGATCAGTGAAAAATTAGAAATTGAAGAAGCAGATTTAAAAGATGCTATCGATGTGATACTAAAATTGAATCCGAAACCAGGGGGTTCAATGAAAGAATCTACTAAGCCGCTCCAACAGGTTACCCCTGATTTTACTGTTTACGAATTAGAAGGTCAGTTGGAGTTATCAATAAATGGAAGAAATGCACCAGATTTAAAAGTGAGTCGTGAATACGAAAATATGATGCGTTCCTATGCTGAAGGCAGTAAAGTTTCTAAAACAGACAAAGAAGCACTTACTTTTGTCAAGCAAAAATTAGACAATGCAAAATGGTTCATTGATGCAATAAAACAACGACAACAAACGTTGTTATTGACAATGAATGCAATTATGAACTATCAGCGTAAGTATTTTTTAACGGGAGATGAAACCAATTTAAGACCAATGATCTTAAAAGATATTGCAGAACTAGTGGGGCTAGATATTTCTACGGTATCTCGTGTTGCCAATAGTAAATATGTTCAAACCAATTATGGAGTTTTTCCCTTAAAGTATTTTTTTTCAGAATCTTTGGCAAAAGAAAATGGTGAAGAAGTTTCAACACGTGAGGTGAAAAAGATCTTGTTAGATGCAATTGAGGCCGAAGACAAACGAAACCCATTAACGGATGACCAATTGGTTGTTGTATTAAAAGAAAAAGGGTACGGGATTGCTCGAAGAACGATAGCAAAGTACAGAGAACAATTAAATGTCCCGGTGGCTCGTTTACGCAAAGAATTATAATCTAAAGTCAGTCGAATGAAGTTTACAGCGAAACTTATTTCTTGGGTTTTTTTACCCTTGTTTATGCCTTTATATGCACTTTTAATCACAATGTACATCCCTTCATTAGAGCAGGGGTTCTATCAACAGAAAACAATTTATTGGATGAATTCCAATTTAAAGATTGCAGTGTTTAGTTTGTATTTTTTGTTCTCTTTTTTAGCTCCAGCATTGTCTTTAGTGCTACTTAAAAAAAGCAGAGTGATTTCCAACTTTGAAATTGATGATAAAAATGAACGAAGAATTCCAATTATAATTACAGCCATCTATTGTGCTGCTTTGTCTTGGTTTTTAATTGTAAAAGCGCCGCAAGGGTTACTTCCACCTCCAATATATCTGATGCCGATCGGAGGTTTGGTAGCAATTTTAATTACCGGTGTGATTACCACGTTTTCTAAAATCAGCTTACATGCTTTGGGTGCAGGAATGTTTTTTGGATTTTTAGTTGCTTATTTTCAGTACCAAAGTGAATTTTATTTTTCAATTATCATAGGTGCCGCTATCATCGGAGGTGTGATTATGTCAGCAAGAGTTTATTTAGAAAAACATTCGCTTACTGAATCTTTTTCAGGTTATTCACTTGGTGCTTTTGTAATGTATTTGGTTGTACATTTCTTATAACCATCATTGAAATATAACTACCATAGTTGGGATATAATTGAAGTTCCTTATTCTTCTTTTACTTTTTTCACTAGGGCGTCGCGAATTACTTTTCGTAATTCTAACTGTTTGCTCTGAACTGTTTTTCGTGATGCTGGTCGGTACATGTCAGCATATTTACATTTCACCAATTTGTATTTCATCTTCTCAAGGGTACCTGCAATATCTAATCCTAACTTCACTGGAAGCGGACTATCTACCAATGAAATGTGATAATCAAAGCTTAGATCAAAATTGTGTCTTCCTTCTACCACTGCTCTATATTTATCCATTACGATGAGGAAAGGATAAACATCTATTTCTTGCTTGAACACAGTGAATTCAGCCGAAAGACTGTCTATTTTATTTTTTGTTCTTTTGTTAAAACGTAGTTTTTTAGAAATTTCACTAAACGTAGAACCATCCAACAGAACTAAATCTTGCCCGCTGATTGAAGAGGCAGCGCGAATGGTAGATTTTTTAGGCGCATAGGTCGAATCTAAGTAGGTTTCTGCAGCAATATGGAATTCACCCTTACCATCAAAAGATCTCAACATCGGCATGATAGAATCTATATCTGGAATCATTTTTAATAATTCGTCAATTTCGATATTCAACATGTGGTAATCCATTCCTAAATAAAGATGATTTTTTCGCGGTGTTTTATACATCGCAGTCAATTGCATTTTAGCTGCTGGGGTTGTGAAAATTAAATCATCAAGTACTAAAATTCCATCTTTGACACGAACATCTCCACTGATTTTCTTAATCGTATCTTTCCCTAAATTCGCTTTTGTAATTGCAGTGTGTAATTGAATATCAATTCCTTTTGGCACCATGTATGGTCCTGATGATGAAGTGTTAGTAGTTGTATTTTTGTTTGCGTTTTCGGTGCCTAAACCGTTTGTTAAATTCATTAATTGATTGATATCTGTTCTTGAGCTAATAAATTTAAAATCTCCTCTTAAAAGTGAGTCTTTTCGAAAGAAGGAGAGCACATTGTTCAATGAACCTGTCAAACTAAAATCAGAATTATCTATTTTCAAGCTACTTTCTTTTATTTGGAACGTTTCCGGGGTAAAATTTAGTTTTATTGCAGGTATTTCAAATGGGTATTTCATGTCTGCAAGATCAATCTTTCCGTTTTCAAGATCTAAGAACCCTTTTGCCATCCATTGCAAGAAAACATCTTTTTGTTTTGGGTCGTTAATAATGGTCGCATTGAGTTGCACTTTTTCCATTTTTGCAAGTGTACCTTCTGCTTTTGTTTTTAATTTGCCGCTTGTATATGCAATTCTGATTTCAGGCGCTAATTTGTTTGAAGCTGAAGGTAGCAAGGTGAATTGACCATTGGGTTGTTTGATGGCTATTGAGGCATCGGGTGTTGTCGCAGACAAAGTATCAAGGTAAAAAGATCCTGAGACAGTTGGTAATTCTGTGGTATTTCTTAAATCAGATGCTTCAATTGTTAAAACTGCATTTTTAAGCAATGCATTAATCGTGTTTTTTTGATAGGTTTCAAGTTGTTTACTTCTAATTTTGGCTGAAATAAAGGATTGATTTTTTGCTGATTTATTTGGATTTGGCAATGAAAATTCTACCACTGAATTTGAAGTTTTAATGTCCATTCCATCGTAGTTCACGTTAAGATTTGAGAAAGTCAAATCTCCTTTGAATTTCATTTTTTCGAGCAACATTTTTTCTAATTGCTTCAATGTGAATTTAGAAGAAATCTCACCTGCAACTTTACCTGCCATTTTAAGTTTTAAATCTTTTGGAATCATAGATTTAAACTCATCTAATAGTACATTTGTTTTTGTTGTTAATTCACACGTCATCTTCGAAAATAAATCATTTAATTTCCCTTTTGTTGAAAATTCAGAATGAGGTGTTGCTGCAGATAATTGATGAACAATAACTTCTGTCCCTTTTTCAGTTTTTAAGTCTGAGTTTATTGATACTGTTCCCTTTATTTTTTGAAGCGGGAAGGGTAGATCTCTACTAGTAAGAATACCTTTATCTAACGATATTTTTAGGTCAAGTGATGCTAAATCATTCGAAATGGTATCCGAATATTTTTCCTGATTTAATTTTTTAAGGAATCGATCGAGTTGCAATTGAGTGAATTTTGTGTTTAAGGAGGCATTCAATTCACCACTCACTTTAGTTTGAAGATTTTTTGGAATAAATGAATTAAAATCCAATAAATTGAGTTTTGATTGAGCGTGAATGTCACAGTAAATATCTGAAAATAAATGTGTCAGTTTACCAGTAGTAGATAGTGTTGAATTTTCTGTTTCAATTTCACAATTTTTGATTTCAACAAAAGAGGTTTTATCGTTTTTAAGATCTGTTTGAACACGTACTTCAGTATTAATTGATTTTATAGGAAGAGGGATTGCAGTATGCGAAAATGATCCATTTTGGAGCGCAACAGTGACATCCATCATAGGCATTTCATTTTCAGAATAATTTCCTTTAATGGTTCCGAATGAACTAAATTTCCCTCCCAATTGAATTCCTTTTAGAGATGAAGCATAATTGGATGGAATCAGTGGAATTAATTCTTTAAGTTCCCACTCAGATGCACTATAATTTAAATCGGTTTGAATACGTTTTTTAAGTGTATCATTAATTACTTTACCTGAAATAGTTAGTGTAAAATTATCAACGGAGAGTGATGCGTTTTGGAGTGTTAATTCTTGTTTTTTTAAATGAAATAATGAAGGGATTTTAGTAGTAATTGCTAAATTTTTCGCGTAAACAATATTTTCATAGGAACAGGAAACAGAACTTTTTTCAATTTCGAGCTCACTTTCCAAGAGGTCTTTTTTTAAATTTCCAGAAATAGACGCATACAAACCTTTCAATGAGGCATCTATTTTTTGTGAATGATCTAAATAGCTAACATTGATATTTTCTAAATTGATTTTTTTCAAATCGACCAATTCTATATCGAATTCGCTGGGTGGAGTTTCTGTTGTGTCTGGAACAAGAACATCAAAGTTTGTTAAACCATTGGCATCCACAAATGCATTGAGGTGTCCGTCATACAAATGTACTTCATCGATTACAAGTTCATTTTTGCCTAAATATGACATTAAATTAATTACACCCACCATTTCTTTTGCCTTAAGTAAGGTATTACTTTGAGCATTTTTAGTAGGGTTTGTTAATTCAACTTCATTAATTTTAATTCCAAAATTTGGGAAAGTACTGAAAAATGTAAGTTCAACTTCACCTATAGTTGCATCACATGTAATAAAATTTGGAAGTTGTTTTCGAACTATTGGTGTAAGTTTCTCGGGAGTAAAGATAAACCAAGTTAAGATGGTACCAAAAACAAAAATCACA
>CAMCQL010000093.1 GCA_945877005.1 Chryseobacterium gleum | reverse complement strand
ATTAACCAACCTCAAGTAGCAATTTTAGCCCTTGGAGCGGTTCGTAAAATGCCTGCAGTAATTGAAACACCTGATGGTGATTTTATTGGAATCAGACATAAAATGTTCTTGTCGCACTCGTATGATCATAGAGTAGTGGATGGCCAGTTAGGGGGGATGTTTGTGAAAAGAGTGGCAGATTACTTGGAGCAATTTGATGTAAATAGAGAAATATAATCAGCGAAAGCTGAACTAATTTTAAAGGATGTAGCAACATCACTATCGAACTAAAGTTTTAAATCACTTAGTTTTTTGATAAAGATGTTCTTGCATCCTTTTTTTATTGTAGATAAAATAGACGTATGCAGTTACAACTTGAAAAACCATTGGCAATTTTTGATTTAGAAGCTACCGGATTGGTAATTTCAAAAGATCGAATTGTGGAGATTGCAATTTTAAAAGTGTCTCCTGATGGAACGGAAGAACGCTTCAAATCTTTAGTGAATCCTTTGATGGAAATTCCGGAAGAAGTGATAAAGATTCACGGAATTACAAACGAAAAAGTAAAAGATGCGCCAACGTTTGAGGCCTTAGCTGAAAGGATCGTTGCGTTTATTGGAGAGGCTGATTTAGCAGGGTACAACTCGAATAAATTTGATATTCCTTTGTTGGCAGAAGAATTTTTGAGAGTGGGGCATGACATTGATTTAGAAACAAAGAAATTTGTAGATGTCCAAAATATCTTCCACAAAATGGAGCAAAGAACCCTCGTAGCTGCGTATCAATTTTACTGTCAAAAAGAATTGATCAATGCACACGAAGCAATGAGTGATGTAGACGCTACTTGGGAGGTCTTAAAGTCTCAATTAGATAAATATACTGATTTGAAAAAAGACATCGGTTTTTTGTCGGAGTTTTCAAAAGCGGGTAATTTTACTTTGGTAGATTTTGCAGGTAGATTGGGGTTAAATGAAAATAATGAATGTGTCTATAATTTTGGCAAACACAAAGGGAAAACCATTCAAGAAGTTCATTTAGTGGAGCCAGGTTATTACAGTTGGTTTATTTCTCCTGCTACGGATTTTCCCTTGTACACAAAGAAAAAATTAAAGGAGGAAATGGAGAAGTTAAAGGGGGGAGAGAAAAAAGCAAAAGCTGTCAATCAACCTGAATTATCGATGGATGATAAGTTAAACGCGTTGAAATCAAAATTTCAAAAATAACCAAATTTTAAGGATTTATATATTGGTAGAATAAGATGAAAATAATTTGTATTGGAAGAAATTACCAGGACCATATCAGTGAATTAAAGAACGCAATTCCTGATAAACCCTTGTTTTTCATGAAGCCAGATACCGCTTTATTGCCAAAAAGAACCCCTTTTTACATACCTGATTTCACCAATGATTTGCATTATGAGTGTGAATTGGTTGTTAAAATCTGTAAAGTAGGTAAAAATATTTCAGAAAAATTTGCACACACTTATTACGAAGAAATTGGAATTGGAATTGATTTCACAGCGCGCGATTTACAAGAAGAATGCAAGCAAAAATCTCACCCTTGGGAAATTGCAAAAGCATTTGACAATTCTGCACCAATCAGTGAAAAATTTATTCATAAATCGGAGTTAGACCTTTCAAATATTCAATTTGAATTGAAAAAAAATGGAGCAATTGTGCAGCAAGGGAACTCCAATCAGATGATTTTTACGATTGATAAAATTATTGCTTATGTTTCCCAATTTATCACGCTTAAGATTGGAGACCTGATTTTTACAGGAACTCCTGCCGGGGTAGGTAGGGTAGTTATTGGAGATCGTTTGATCGCTTCTATAAATAATCAAGAATTATTAACGCTTAATATTAAGTGAATATTTTATTAAATTTCTTGTCGGAACAAAAAAAATATTTATATTTGCAGACAGAATTAATGGAGGTTGTAGCTCAGTAGGTTAGAGCGTCGGTTTGTGGTTCCGAAGGTCGTGGGTTCGAGACCCATCTTCCTCCCTTTTAAGTCACTATTTTTAGTGGCTTTTTTTGTTTCTATCTATTTCGTTTCTAGTTTTTTAGAACTGTTTATTTTAAACTTTTTTTCGTTTATTTTTACTAAATTTGAATTCAATAAAATAGGAAATAATCCTTTCGTAAAGGTTTGTTTATTAGTTTATTGTATGAAATCAATGTAAAAAATATTGAATGAAATATACAGAGTCAATAGAAAAAAGAAGAACATTTGGTATAATTTCCCATCCAGATGCAGGTAAAACAACACTAACTGAAAAATTATTGTTGTTTGGAGGCGCAATTCAAACTGCTGGAGCGGTAAAGAACAATAAAATAAAAAAGACGGCTACCTCAGATTTTATGGAGATAGAAAAGCAAAGAGGAATTTCTGTTGCTACCTCTGTTATGGCTTTTGAATACAAAGGAAAACAAGTCAATATTTTAGATACCCCAGGACATAAAGATTTTGCCGAAGACACTTACCGAACGCTAACAGCAGTAGACAGTGTGATTTTAGTAATTGACTGTGCAAATGGGGTGGAGCAGCAAACTGAAAAATTGATGGAGGTGTGTCGTATGAGGAATACACCAGTCATAATTTTCATCAATAAAATGGACCGCGAAGGACAAGATCCTTTTACCTTATTGGATGAAATAGAACACAAATTGAATATCAAAGTTTGTCCATTGGCTTGGCCAATTGGCATGGGCGATCGGTTTAAAGGGGTATATAGCATTTATGAAAAAAACATGAAGTTATTCCAAGCGAACAAAACAAAGATTTCAAAAGACGTGGTCTCAATTTCTGATGTCAAAAGTTCCGAAATCGATGAGTTAGTGGGAGAAGGTCCTGCAAATGAATTGAGAGAAGAATTAGATATGATTGCAGGTGTTTACAATCCATTTGATCGTGCAACTTATTTATCAGGTGAATACGCACCAGTGTTTTTTGGGTCTGCCGTAAACAATTTTGGTGTAAAAGAACTTTTGGATGCATTTATTGAAATTTCACCTACACCTCGTTCCAGAGAAACGGATTTGCGTACGATTGAACCTGAAGAAGAGAAATTTTCCGGTTTTGTATTTAAAATTCATGCCAATTTAGATCCAAAACACCGCGATAGAATTGCATTCTTGCGAATTGTATCAGGGAAATTTGAGCGAAATACGTTTTACAATCATGTTCGTTTAGGAAAGAAATTCAAGTTTCCGAATCCTACATCTTTCATGGCACAAGATAAAAGTGTGATTGATGAAGCGTTTCCAGGAGATGTAATTGGTTTGTACGATACCGGAAATTTTAAAATCGGAGACACATTGAACGAAGGAGAGAAATTCATGTTCAAAGGAATTCCTAGTTTTTCTCCTGAATTGTTTCAAGAATTGGAGAATTTGGATCCGTTAAAATCTAAACAGTTAGAAAAAGGAATCAGTCAGTTGACAGACGAAGGAGTAGCTCAGTTATTTGTACAACAACCTGGAAATAGGAAAATTATAGGTACTGTTGGTCAGTTGCAATTTGAAGTAATTGCGCATCGTTTACTTAACGAATACGGTGCTTTTTGTAGATTTACTCCACGAAATTATGTGAAAGCTTGTTGGATTACTACTGAAAATGTAGATGAGTTGAAGCGTTTTATCAATACAAAATCAGGGAACATTGCAAAAGACAAAGACGATAATTATGTGTTTCTAGCAGAAACTCCTTTTTTGCTTCAAATGGCGGAGAAAGATTATCCAGATTTAGTGTTTCATAAAACTTCTGAATTTAAGTTGACTGAAACAAATTAAGGCAACTTAAAATTGGTTTAGAAGTCTTTAAATTAAAACGAATGCGAAACATTCCTTTTTTTGAATAAATAAGTTTTTTTATAATTGCAAGCTATGAGGTCTAATTGGTTGAAGTCAATAATAACTTTCATTTGTTTCATTGTTTCATTTGTTACATCGGCAGCAACTGGTGATGCCTGCTCCACTGCAGAGTCAATTTCCCCTGGAGCAACATGTTCTTTCTCAAATAATAAAACAATTTCCGGAACGATAACTCCATCTAATACACCTTGTAATCCTAACAATGGGAAGTTTTATTGGCTGACTTTTAACACGGGAGGCAAATCGAGTTATGTGATAAAATCACAGCCTTTATCGACTACCTCTACATTGGATCTCACGATGGAATTTTATGAAGGTACATGTGGTGCTTTGAATAGAATCGATTGTAAAAACTTAAGTGGCGCAGGAGCATTAGAAGAATATACTGCAACGGGATTAAAAAAATACACTGATTATTACATTTTAGTATATCACAGTACGGCTACTAACCCAACTTCATCTATATTTAACATTTGTATTACTGATCCCACACCAGTCAATGATGAGTGTTCTGGTGCGCTATCAGCAGTTCCAAATGTGGGTTGTAATCCTGTCAATGGAAATCTTTTAGGAGCAACAAAATCAACAGTTACAGGTTATACCTCAACGTATTCGGATATTTGGTACAAGTTTACTGCTGTAACAGAGATTCATTACATTACAGTTGCTGGTCAAGGAGATTTTCGTCCGATTCTACAATTATTTTCATCTACTTCACCATGTTCTGGACTGGTATCATTGGGTACTACATCTACACCAAGTACCGCTTTAGCGAAATACACATTTAGTAATTTAATAGTAGGTAAAGAGTATTATTACAGAATTTATCATACAACATCTGGATCGATACCAGCTTCAACAATGTTTACAACGTGTGTTGAAAATGGCATTTTGAACGATAATTGTACAGGTGCTTATAATTTAATACCGGGAGATCCAGGAGTATTAGCGTTGCCTACTCAAGGAGTTGTTTCAGGGGCTTCATTATCTACTCCACCAATTGGTGCTACTTGTGGAACAGCATCACATGCGAACGAAGATGTTTGGTATAGTTTTAAAGCAACAAACCAAAAACACATTTTTAAATTAACGGGTACCGATGGTGGATTTAAGCCATGTATGGAATTATTATCAGGTACTTGTCCCACATTTACGTCTTTAGCATGTAAAATTTCGACTACTACAGGGGGAACAATTACGTTTGATTATTCAAGTTTAAATATAAATCAAACGTATTACTTAAGGGTTTACAACCAAGGCACTGAAATAACTACAACTCCAAATTTCGAAGTTTCTGTGAATACCCCACCAACAAATGATGATTGTTTGGGAGCAAAAGAAGTTGTGGTTGGCCCAACGTGTACATCGGAATTTGGTGATGGATCTTTTGCTTCTCAATCACCTTTTAAGCCTACCTGTACTTCAACGAACACGAATAATGATGATATATGGTATAAATTTAAAGCAGATACCACAATGCATTTTATTACTGTAAACGCTACTGAAGGGTATAATCCTGTAGTTGAAGTTTTTAAAGAGGATTGTGCTACTTCAATTCTATGCGATGATGGCTCGTTTCCAGTGAGTTCAGTTGGCTCAAAAATTGTTACGGGGTTAGAAAAAGGGAAATATTATTACTATCGAATTTTTGACGCATCTTCAACTAATCCAGCAAATATGGCCTTTACAACTTGTGTGGTTAAGGTGGTGGAAAACGATCGCTGTGAAAATGCTAAAAAAGTTAGTGTTGGGGCAACTTGCAGCTCAGTAGGAGGGGACGGAACGTATGCGACCCAATCACTTGCTGCTTGTACTGGAAACGCAAATGACGATGTTTGGTACAAGTTTACAGCGACCCAATCGACACAGTTCATATCAATTACTCCTTCGTTAACCTATGATCCAGTAGTTCAGGTTTTTAAGGATTGTGCAACACCATTACCATCTCCGAATGTGTTTTGTAAAGATGCCGAGTATCCAAAAGGAACACCTGGATCCATGAAGGTATCTGGATTAACCGCAGGTACTACTTACTATTACAGAGTATACGATGTGGCTGCTTCAAATCCCTCAACTATGGGATTCTCAACATGTGTAACTGCTCTTCCTGAAAATGACGATTGCGCAAATGCAAAGACGGTTTATCCTGGTGCAAATTGTTCGGAAATTATAGGGAATGGGAGTTATGCTACAGAATCTCTTGCTGGGTGTACAGGAACTGCGAATGACGATGTTTGGTATAAATTTACGGCACAAGAAACGAGTCAGTACATATCAGTTTCTCCAGATGATTCTAAATATGATCCTGTAGTTCAGATTTTTTCAGCTTGTGGAACACCTCTAAATACTACTTCTTGTAACGATAATAGTTATCCTATTGGTGTGTTTGGTACAGCTTTGATTACTGGGCTGACAAAAAATTCGAACTATTATTACAGAGTCTACGATAAAACTGCAACGAATCAGGGTACCATGACATTCAAAACTTGTGTTGTAACACCAGTTGTAAACGATGATTGTACAGGTGCAGTTGAAGTAATGGTTGGTGCTACCTGTAATCCAATTTCTGGAGATGGAACCTATGCAACACAGTCGTTAGCTGCTTGTTCAGGGGATGCAAAAGACGATGTATGGTACAAGTTTAAGGCGACAAAAACAACACAATTTATATCTGTTACTCCAGATGATTCGAAATACCAACCTGTTGTGCAGGTTTTTTCAGCCTGTGGAACTGCATATACTCCTTCAGTTTGTACCGACTTGAATAGCGGGAAATTTGGAACAACATCTGTGACTGGTTTACAAGTTGGTAATACTTATTATTATCGAGTTTACGATAAAAACACGACGCCACAGGACACCATGACATTCAAAACTTGTGTGGTTGAACCAGTAAAAAATGATGAATGTGCTGCGAATGCAACTCCTGTTACAGTAGGTCAAACGTGTACACCAGTGGAAGGTGTAGGCACTTATGCTACAAATAGTAACGTAGCAGCATGTGGAAGTACTACAAAAAACAATGATGATGTTTGGTTTTCCTTTGTTGCTGGAAATAGTAAACAATATATAAATGTGACTGCACAAGGTTCCTACGATCCAATTGTGCAAGTTTTTTCAGCCTGCGGAACACCAATGACTGGTGCCGTTTGTAATGATGGTGACTATCCTAAAGGCAATTTTGGAACAGCTGCTTATTCTGGTTTTACTGTAGGGCAAATCTATTATTATAGAGTTTATGACGCTGCTACAACAAATAATTCAGAAATGAAATTCACAACATGTGTCGTGAACCCTGCAACAAACGATGATTGTGCCAATGCGAAAACTGTAACTGTTGGAAGTGCTTGTTCTGAACAAACGGGAGATGGAACCTATGCAACGCAATCGTTATCAGCTCCAACAGGAAATGCGAACGACGATGTGTGGTTTAAATTTAGACCAACATCTTCAACACATGTACTTTATGTTACTTCTTCA
>CAMCQL010000092.1 GCA_945877005.1 Chryseobacterium gleum | reverse complement strand
GAGTAAATGACCCATTGTTATCTATCGCAAAACAACTTGAGCAAGTTGCATTAGAAGACGATTATTTCAAATCAAGAAATTTATATCCAAACGTAGATTTCTATTCTGGAATTATTTACAAAGCAATTGGTATTCCAACTGAAATGTTTACAGTAATGTTTGCAATCGGACGTCTACCAGGTTGGATTGCACAATGGAAAGAAATGACAGAGAACAAAGAACCTATCGGAAGACCTCGTCAAATCTACATTGGAGAAGTAGTAAGACACTACCAACCTATTTCAGAAAGATAAAATTCAATTACATATATACAAAAGCTGATGTACCCCATCAGCTTTTTTTATGTCTTTATTTTTCTTTAAAAATACATTGAACAAATTTGGGCTAACTACCAATTGAAGACCGTTGCAAAACCCCTAACTCATCGTTGAATGAAAAATTTAACATCCTCATTTACAACAGTAGACTCCGGTGTAAAATTTTTAATCCGCCTCGATTTATAACTTTTGCAACGGTCTTAATTGATTAATCCGACCGAAAAACTGGCATTCAAATAAAATCCAGTAAAATCAATTTGATAGTTATTTCTGTATTTAGTAAATGAGGCATCGTTTGCATAATGGCTATAAAAAAAACCGCCCCCAAGAGCTGCATCAATCACAACTGCATCACGAATAACCTTTTGATACCCCAATGAATACCCTAGGTATCCAAGATGTAACTGACGAGAAACGTCCCTATTGTTTTGAGATGGCGTTGAAATTTGCGAACTTAAAAAAAGTTTCCTGTAAAAAAATTCAGGTGCGACATACCAACCATTAAACGTACTGTCTTGATAGCGTCTTAGTTGAATATTTACACCAAACCCCTTGACTTCCACATCGTTTAAATTATACTTTAAATTGGACGATGGTTCAATATAATTAAACTCTTGCGCTTTTAAATAAGGTTTTGCCAACCCTCTTGTAGAAGCAAATGTCCCCATTCCGGCGATTGAAAAAGAACGGTGTTGACTTATTTTAACTTCTTTCGCCAATTGAATGGTGCCTTGAACAGCCCTGAAAAAGTCCATTCGATACACAGAGGTTTGAGCAACCATCCAACTAGAATAAAAAAACACAGCAAATAGCACTACCCTCTTATACATGGCATCATTTTTAGAAGTAAGCTTCTTTCCTCTTGTTAAATATTGTAATCAAACACTTACTAATGCTGAATGATGCCAATGATTACCCCAATTCTCGGAACAACACCAGAATAATCTAAATCAGGCAATGATTTAAATCGCGTAAAACTTTTTGCTCCATCTAATTGAGTCAAACGAATTCCACCACCAACATTTACATCAACCGTAAACATTTGATGAACGAACACCTGACACCCAATCAAAATACCACCATAATACACATTGTAACTTTGTTTGGTTTCAGAATAAGAATCCACATACATTCCATTCATAGGATTAAAAGTGGTTGATGTCAAACGATCGTATTGGTGCAATCTTCTGAACATTAAATGTCCTGCCATGTAAATTGGGAAATTTGTTAATTTGTCCTTTTTCCCAAGGTAACTTCTGTATTGTAATTCACCACCCCACCCAATCATTTGTCGATTAGAATCGAAATTAGAACCATAGGTTGCAATTCCTGAAACATACAACGATTTATTATTTTTAAGTGGAACTTCGACACCCGACCAAAAAGTTCCTGCAAAAAATCGCGGAATTTCATTTTTAAGGATGAATTTTATCGTATCGTTTTGTGTATAGCGGATTCCTTGAGAAAATCCCACCGATGTAAAACATAAAACACTTGCAAGAATAAATAACTTTTTCATACTTTATTTTTTAATTCAAAGATAGAAGACCAAAATCATCTAAAGAATGATATATATCAGCTAAACAACAATTATTTACTCTAAAAATTAACTAAGGAAGTTCATTGGCTACTTCTGTTTCACCATTATTTTCTGCTAATACAGATTTTCTAAACCCTTCAAAAATTGAATATTTTCTAAAGCTACACTCTAAATCACCGTTGTACAATTTGTACTTTCTATCGGGCTTCAACCCCACGTTTTTAAACGCCTCTTCATTGGAAGAAATGACCCAGCATTGGTAGCCTTTTAGTTCGTTTTTAAACCAATCACCCAACGCAGCATACATTTCATTTACATCTTCACCCATACGTTCACCATAAGGAGGATTGCAAATCAATGTTCCATTTGGAGCGATTTTTTTCACCTCTTCAAACGATTTTGTTGTTACAGTAATAAATTTTGAAAAAGGTAGACCTCTTAAGTTTCTTTTGGTAATTAACACCATTTCAGAATCGATGTCAGAACCAGCAATTGGAAAGTCAAACGGCTTACAACGTTTATTTGCAGCAGCATAAATTTCGTCCCACAGAGCTTCATCGTAATTCTTGAAATTTTTGAAGGCGTAATGTTGGCGATCAATACAGGAAGGAATATTTGCTGCAAGCATAGCTGCTTCAATTAAAATTGTACCAGAACCACAAAAAGGATCCATAAAAGCAGATTTTCTATCCCAACCAGACATTCTGATCAAAGAAGCAGCAATCACCTCATTCATAGGCGCTTCACCTGTTTCAAATCGGTAACCCCGTTGAAAAAGTGGTGCTCCACTTGTATTTAAAGAAATAGTTACAAAATCTTCTTTGATGTATAAATCAAAAACAACTTGCGGAGATTTTAATTGCACATCTGGTCTTTTTCCTGTTTTTTCACGAAAAACATCTACAATTGCATCTTTTAATAATAAATGAGGGTATTGAGAATGAGAAAATAGTTTAGAATTCACAGCACCGCGAATAGCAAATGATTTGTCAATCGTGAAAAACTGTGTCCAATCAATTTTTAATGCTTGTTTGTAAACATCTTTTTCTTCTTTAATTCGAAAGGTTTTAAATTCTACTAAAACACATATCGCACATCGTAAGTGTAAATTCAAATAATAAACATCTTTCCATGTTCCCTCAATTTGCACCGCTCTATTTAATAATTTTGAGTCGGTGTATCCTAATTCTGTTAACTCTTCTTGCAATACTTGTTCAGCACCAAAAAAAGTTTTTAAAGTAATCTTAATTTTTTCCATTTATAAAAATTGATTTTCAGCTCTTATTCAAAGCGATATACAACAAAGATACGTTCAAAATTATCAAATAAAAAAAAGTATTGGCACCAGATAAAAATATGACTTAAATTTGCGACTGATGCAACTACTTAAACAACTCCATTTTTTAATCCTTAAGCTGGTAATTGGCAGTTCGCTTCTACTGTTCAGTAGTTTTATATATGGTCAAAAAATAGGACTTGTTTTAAGTGGAGGAGGTGCCACAGGATTTGCACATATTGGTGTTTTGAAAGCACTTGAAGAAAATAACATTCCAATTGACTTCATTACAGGAACATCCTCTGGTGCTTTGATAGGTGGTCTCTATGCCATCGGTTACAGCCCAAAAGAAATCGAAAATTTTGTAAAAAGTAAACGTTTTCAAACAATTACAAAAGGAGAACTGGAAGTACAAAACAATTATTTCTTCAATAAAGATGAAATTGACGCTTCATTGCTCCATCTTTCATTTTCTGCAGACAGTGCCTTCAAACGTTTTTTACCAACAAAATTCATGAACTCCACATTTTTGGATTATGAAATGCTGACCACTTTTGGTCCTGCAGGAGAAATTGCCAACGAAGATTTTTCGAAATTATTCGTCCCTTTTCGATGTGTTGCCTCAGACATCTCGAATAAAAAAAGTGTTGTGCTAAAAAACGGGAAACTGAATTTAGCAATTCGAGCATCGATGTCCTTCCCTTTCTTTATTCAACCAATCAAATTCAATAATCAATTACTTTTTGATGGAGGACTCTACAACAATTTCCCCGCTGATGTGATGGTCAATGATTTCGCTCCGGATTTCATCATTGGAAGTAACGTATCCAGTAACTATAAATCACCTGAAGAACATGACTTATTAAGTCAGGTAATTAATATGATGGTTATACCTACCGACTTTTCAATCCCAGAAGGAAAAGGAATCATTATTGCACCAAAAACAAATGTAACCACCTTTAATTTTTCGGATATCGAATCAGCAATCAATGCAGGTTATAAAGAAACAATTGCACAATTGGAACAAATAAAAAAATACATCCCCAAGTCACAAAATAATGATGTCCTTACAAAAAAACGAACCGAGTACCGCTCAAAGCTAAGTGGCACAAAGATTATTGAAGTTGAAAGTATTTCCACTGATAAAAAATTAAACCGCTTCATTCAACGTAATATACTGCCAAACAAGAAAATACCCGACAGTATTACTTTTGCAAAAAGATATTTTAGATTAAACAGTTATGAAGGCATTGAGTTTTTGACTCCAAGTTTAGTGCGCATACAGGACAGTGCTTATCGATTAACATTAAAACCATTAAAAGCGAAAGAATTTGGAATCGAATTAGGAGGTGTATTTTCTTCCAAAGCGATTAACACAGGTTACATTGGTTTGAGTTACTTACTACTTAAAAATCAAAGCTTAAAAATCAAAGGCGACTCCTACTTTGGTAGATTTTACGGAGCAGCAAAATTAATGGCTGACTATAAAATCCCAACAACCTATCAAATTGGATTCTCCCCCTATTTCGTATTGAACAGATGGGATTATTTTAGAAGTTTTTCTAGCTTTTTTGAGGATGTAAAACCTTCCTACCTCATCCAAAACGAAATGTATTATGGTTTTCATTTCAAACATCCAATTGGAAATATCGGAAAAAGTAATATCGATTTTAGAAAATTTACTACCGATGATGACTATTATCAAACAGAAAATTTCAGCACAAAAGACACTGCAGATTTTACTCTTTTTTCAGGTTATTCCATTAAATGGGTCGGTGAATTAAACACACTGAATAGAAAGCAATTTGCTTCCAAAGGGAAATTATTATCGCTTAAAATACAGTATGTGAATGGAACAGAAAATAGTCAATCAGGTTCAACTTCATTTAATAAATATAAAATTAATCAAAACCATCAATGGTTTTCAATTCAAGGTGAGAGTCAATGGTTTATATTTAATAACAACACCTTTAATTTAGGTGTACACATGAAAGGTGTGATGAGTAACCAACCTTTATTTTACAATTACAAAGCTTCCCTACTCGCGATGAACGATTTTTCTCCTTTTGTAGATGCCCAAAGTACTTTTTTACAAGAATACCGATCTAATAAGCATGTAGGAATTGGAACTAATTTAATCTTCTCCATCAAAAAAAATATTGATTTTAGAATAGATGGTTATTTGTACCAAGCTTTTAATCAATTAAATAAAAATAATGCCCTCTCGTTTTACTATAAACGCCCTCAGCTATTTAAAGATTTTTTACTCGCTTCACACCTAATTTACCATAGTCCGATTGGACCTGTTCGTATTTCTGCCAACTATTTTCCTCAACAAAAAAACCCCATCTATTTTCATATTTGTTATGGTTACCTCCTATTTAATGAACGCGCCTATCGTTAATTTGATCGTAAATCAAAATCAATCTAAGTTCTTATGCTTACATTTGTATAGTAAGTAAACAACTATCAACTCGAATTTTCAATGAAATCTATCATCAGTGGTATTCAACAAATGGGCATCGGTGTTCCAAATGTGGAAGCAATTTGGAAATGGTACCGTACCTATTTTGGGATCGACATTAAAGTTTTTGAAGAAGCAGCACCTGCTCCATTAATGCTCGATTATACTGGTGGAATTGTACAAAATAGAACTGCAACGCTTGCTTTAAGTATGGAAGGTGGTGGAGGTTTTGAAATTTGGCAGTTCACCTCTCGCGCAACCGAAAAAGCAAAATTTCAACTACAATTGGGTGACTTTGGAATCTACGCGTGTAAAATCAAATCAAGAGATATAAAAGCAACCTATGCTTTCTTCAAAAAAAACAACCTTACACTTTTAAGCGAATTAGAAGAAAAACCGGACAAATCGCTGCACTTTTTTGTGCAAGATCCCAACGAAAATCTATTTGAAATCATAGAAAGTCAAGATGTGTTTACTACAACTGATTTTGAAGGTAAAACCGGAGGAGTGGCTGGAGCAATCATTGGTGTGTCAGATATTGAGCGATCGTTAGATTTTTACCAAAACCTTCTCGGCTACGATACGATTGTTTACGATGAAACGAATGAATTTAAAGCTTTTTCAAACTTAAATGGCGGTGCTAAAAAAGTGAGACGGGTGCTACTAAAACACAGTCAACTTCGAAAAGGACCCTTCTCAGAATTGTTAGGCGAAAGTCAAATTGAACTTATTCAAGCAATTGACGCAACGAATTGTCGTAAAATCTTTGAAAATCGTTACTGGGGTGATTGGGGCTTTATCCATTTGTGCTTTGATGTTCAAGGAATGAATGCATTAAAAAAAGAGTGTGAAAAAGCGGGATACCCTTTTACTGTTGACACAGGTGAAACATTTGATATGGGAGAAGCTGCTGGAAGATTTAGCTATGTAGAAGATCCAGATGGAACATTGATAGAATTTGTCGAAACACATAAAGTTCCTGTATTAAAAAAATTAGGATGGTACATCCATCTAAAAAATAGAAATCCCGAAAAAAAACTTCCAAAATGGATGTTAAAATGTATGAAATTCAACCGATATAAACAAAACTAAATGAAATCAATCAGCCTCTTAAGCAGTATGTTTTTTTTATTACTTTTTACAAGTTGTAAAGAAGAAATCATCGTGGTATCTGATCAAAAAGAAACTGCAGTCATCTATGGAGTATTGGACCCATCCGAATCAATTCAATACATTAAAATCACACGAGCTATCAATGGTACAGCAAATGCACTCGAAGAAGCAAAAAATGAACCTGCGAATTATTTTGATGATGTTGATGCTACTGTTAATGAAATCATTAACGGTGATACCGTTCGAAGATGGAAATTAACAGATACGATTGTTTCAGGT
The DNA here is from genome assembly GCA_945877005.1 of Chryseobacterium gleum. Lineage (GTDB taxonomy): Bacteria > Bacteroidota > Bacteroidia > Flavobacteriales_D > Crocinitomicaceae > CANHVK01. Next base: position 377 of record CAMCQL010000092.1, on the reverse strand, counting down.
AGAGCAGCAGGTTTGTATTATGGTCCCACTCAAAAAGTATATTTTTTCAGGACATCTTCAGGCAAGCCATTACGAGCTGAGTCAGGTGTATTTTACCATTTTCAAGCAAAATTAAATAACAAATATACTGTTTCAGCAATCACTGACATTGTGAGAGAAGTAGCTATAAATAATCCCTCTTATCAATTTGCAACGACGAATGTTGGGAAAGATGGTTATGCAGAAACTTCTTTGAATGTATTTAGTGGTAATGCAACAGTTGTAAATACACATTTAGACCTATTGATCCAGCAAAAATTCGCTAATAACACAACAAGAATCGACACGCTGCCATGGAAAATTTCTGAAACCTCAGTTCCAACTGGAAAATCCGTTAA
>CAMCQL010000091.1 GCA_945877005.1 Chryseobacterium gleum | reverse complement strand
TTTGCAGCTGATTTCAACCTTAAGAAATTAATGAAAGATCCATTGTTCATTTTATTGATGGACATCGACAATGCATTCATGACGGCTATGAATAAAAAAGCAATCAAAGAATCATACTTGAAATTACAACGTGCAAACAGATTATTTGTAAAAGGTGTTAGAGCGATGGATTTAAATAAAATTTATGCTCCAAATGCAAATTCTACGTTACGTATCACTTATGGTAATGTACTCCCTTACGCTCCTAAAGATGCGATGAAATACGATTACAAAACTACTTTGACGGGTATGATGCAAAAAGAAGATCCTAGCAATCCTGATTTCCAAATTGATCCTGTAATGAAAGAATTATGGAAAAACAAAGAATACGGTCAATACGGTACTAAAAAAGGAGAATTGGTGGTTAACTTCTTAACAAACAATGATATTACTGGTGGAAATTCTGGTTCTCCTTGTGTGAATGCAAAAGGTGAATTAATTGGTTTAGCTTTTGACGGTAACTGGGAAGCTATGTCAGGTGACATCTACTTTGAACCAAACATTCAACGTACAATTGTATGTGATATCCGTTTCGTAATGTGGATCATTGACAAATGTTATGGTGCTCAAAACTTAATTGATGAAATGGACATCAAAAAAGACCCTAACGCTACAGACGACGACGAAGTTCCTGTTGTTGCTCCAGTAGTTGTTGCTCAACAAGAAGTTGTGACTTTAAATCCTGAAAAAAATACAGCTTCTGCGTTTACAGTAGATGATATTCATTTTGGATTAGGTAAAGCTCAATTGTCTAAAGAGAATAAAGAAATTGTTACCAAAGCAGCAAAAATCCTTGTAGACAACAATAAATTAATCGTTGAATTAGAAGGTCACACTGATAAAACAGGTGATATGTGCAAGAACCTTGCTCTTTCTGAAAAAAGAGCGAAAAACGTACGTAAATCTTTAATTAAGGCTGGTGTTCCTGAAGCACGTATCGTTATTAAAGGTTTCGGTAGTGCGCAGCCAAAAGCGAACAACGAAACGGAAGAAAACAGAGCTAAAAATAGAAGGGTATCTTTTATTTTCAAATAAAAAAACTTCTTATAATCTTTGAAGGGTCGAGAATTATCTCGACCCTTTTTTTATAGATTACATACAATATTGTAGCGCTATTTATACAATAAGGCTTTTATTATTATACAACTTATTTTTAATTTTCTTCTATTTGTAAAATTAAAGATCTTACCTACTTTAAAGTCTCTGAAATCATTAACTTAGCTATAAAATTATTTAATTGAACGCTCATGAATAATTACAGATTAATACCTTTTATTTTTTGTGCCTTGTTGACATCTTGTAACAATGAAACGAAGAATGATTCATTTAAAGAGGTTACCAAGTCAGAATCTGAAGATGAAAAAAGAATTGCAGTGTTTATCAAACCAAAAAACAAAATTATTAATAAAAATAATTTAGAGTTCTTAAAAAAATATAATAATCAATACTCTTTTGATTTTGAAATGCTCAAAATTAAAGAATTAAGAGAGAGAATTATTCAACTCGTTGGTGATGACAATTTCAAATTTATGGACAATTTAACAGGAAGCACACCAGTTGAAATTAAAAACAACAGATTCTCGTGTTGGATATACAAAGCCCATGATGGCTGCTGTAATCACTCAATTATTGAAATTGATCTCATCAAAAACATTCTTTATGTAGGGGTATGTAAAGACCTCAATTATAAACTTTATTCCGAAGATGGTAGTTCGTCAAAAAAACTAAAGGAATGGTGTTATTGTGACTAACTATTAATAAACTTCAAGTTCAGATTTTTTTCAAGAACAACTGATGTAATAAGCTACTTGATTAGTGAAATAAAACAATGATTTATTATCTATTACAGTATATGGGATGGGGTAAAAAATTTTATTCTATGTAATGTATCAAAATTTTCTCGACAAAGAATCAATTGAATAAAAATTAAAAGTGCCCACGACTGGATTCGAACCAGCACACCTATTGGCACCACCCCCTCAAGATGGCATGTCTACCAATTTCACCACGTGGGCATTTTATATGAGTGCAAATGTAAAGAAATTAATTATTCTTCTATTTAAATTCTTTCAATTTATTTTCCAAATCTACTTTTGAAATAAATCCTTGATGCCTCCATAATTCCTTGCCGTTTTTAAACACCAAAAGCGTTGGAAGTACCTCTACATTGAATTGCTCTACAAGTAATTGTTCTTGATCGGCATTGACTTTTTTCAATTCCATCCAAGAACTATTTTCGGAAGATAACTCCGACAAAATCGGTTTTAATTTTTTACAAGGAACACACCAATCTGCATAAACATCTATTAAAACTACATTTTTACCTTTAATTAATTCTTCAGAAGTTACACCGGCAGTTTTAATTTTTGACACACCACTTTCCTCATTTAAACCTGCACTTCTCCATGCCATCATGCCTCCTTTCAATTCTACAATCTTTTTAAATCCTAATTCTTGCAATCTTCCGACAGCATCTGAACTTCTACCACCGCTTAAACAATATACATAAATGGGTTTATTTACATCCATTTTCTTTACTAATGTACTAAATTGAGGGTCAGAAATAGATACATTCAAAGCATTTGAAATGTGACCTTGAGCAAACTCCTCCGATGTACGCACATCAAGTAATTGTACGTCAGTACTACACCCCTTTTGGAATTCTTTGGCATCAACTTGAGTAATATTATTACTTTGGCTAGACGCTGAACAAGCACTGAAAAATAAAAGTAACCCTACAAATCCTAAAATAATCTTCATCTTTTTTTTGTTTTACATTTAATTATGGTTGATTTTATCGAAATAACCACGAAACAATTTTACAAATTGAATAGTCTGTAAAATCGATTCGTGGCAAGTTCTGAATTTCTCATTCGTTGTCTATAATTTATTCTGCAAACTTTTCCATCCACCTCCATTATAAACGGAATTAAACCCCTTTGCGATTAATTGTTGACGTGCTAACCCACTTCTCATTCCTGAAGCACAACAAGTAATAATAATCGTCGATTTATCTATTTTCCCAATGGAATTCAACAATGTATCTAACGGAATGTTTTTCGCTCCTTTAATTGCCCCCGATGAAAACTCACCTTTAGATCGAACATCTATAATTAGCGCTCCATTCTTTAGTAATTGACTAAAATTTACTGCAGGTTTTCCAAAACCAAACATCTTTTTTATTGCTCCTAACATATTATAAAGAATTAACATCTAACCATGACCCACCATTCATACAATCTACTCCTTGTTGTTTTAAAAAAGAGGTTGCTTGACCACTTCTTCCACCGGATGCACAACACAAAATAATCGGTTGTGGCATTGATTTAATCTCACTAAGACGCGCTTGAACTTCTTGAAGTGGAATATTCACACTCCCTGCAACATTTCCGCCCATAAACTCACTAGGAGTTCTTACATCGATAATTGTTTTTGCTTTCATATACTAATAATTTAATAATTCTATAAAACAAAGGTAATCGCTTGCTGTAAAGAATTTAGTCACTTTTGTTACACAGATTTTTTTTTGATAATTCAACAACAATTTTGTAACTTGTAATAAAATAAACAATATGATGTACCACAATTCGGTAATAGAAAAAAAGGTCTTTAACTTAGGACAAGTTTCTACTGAAACAAACGAAACAATCGAGTCAATTGAAACTGATTTATTGTTAGATCAGATTTTCTTAACAGAAAGTACCATTGAAGAACAGTGGGTTACAAATTTAAAAGAAAATTGGATGTTGAATTAATTCAATCAGTCCACACTTCAGAAAGGCCATTTCAAACTAATTTGAAATGGCCTTATTACTTTAGTCCAAAGGTTAGTAATGAACTCAAATTACATTGAGAAATTAGATAAGTACGATTACTTCACCGTATACTTCAATTTTTTCACCCCTCAATAACTTCGCTCTTTTTCGTGTTTCTAACGTACCGTTTCTTAAAACCATCTGTTCATCGACAATCAATTTAGCATGTCCTCCAGTTTGCGCCAATCCTATCGCCTTTAGCAATCCTATCAATTCAATGTATTCACCTTCTATTTTAAATTCTTTCATTTTTTATTTTGATTAAAGTAACTACTTACAATTAAATCTACGGCATCATATATATGCATTTTATTTTCAGCAACATCTTTTTGTAACGATTCCAACGCATATTTATTCTCATCTACAAAATGTTCAAAAACAACACTTTTAAGCTGTTCCATCCATCCATGTAAACGTTGTTCTCTTCTTTTTTTGTCGAACCCACCATTTTGCAATGTCATGGAATGAAAAGATGTTATAACCTCCCAAACGCGCAGTACGTCCTTATCGTTTAAATTACTTACAGATAAAACCTTAGGTTGCCATCCGTTTTCATTTGGAGCAAAAAAATGAAATGCGTTTTTATACGTGTTAACAGCTCGCTTCGCTGCATCTACTAGTTCACCATCGGATTTTGTTACCACGATTGCATCGGCCATTTCAATAATACCTCTTTTGATCCCTTGCAATTCATCCCCTGCGGTTGGCAACATCAACAAAAGAAAAAAATCGACCATTGAATTTACCGTGATTTCAGACTGTCCTACTCCAACCGTTTCAACGAGAATTACATCAAAGCCTGCCGCCTCACAAATAATTATCGCCTCTTTAGTATACCTCGCAACACCTCCAAGTGTTGAACCAGATGCAGTTGGACGGATAAAAGCATGATCTAGAACCGACAAGCGCTCCATTCGTGTTTTATCTCCTAATATGCTCCCTTTTGAACTTTCACTTGAGGGATCAATACTTAAAACAGCTACTTTTTTTCCTGCTTTTACCAATCCTACCCCAAAAGATTCAATAAAGGTACTTTTACCAACCCCTGGCACTCCAGTTATACCAATCCTAAGTGCGTTTCCTGAATACTCTAAACAACTCTTAATTAGTTCTTTTGACTTTACCCTATCCTGTTTTCGATTACTCTCTATTAAAGTTATTGCATTTGAAACATCTACTCTATTTCCGGCAATCACACCATTAAAAATAGTTGTCACATCCAAAGCTTCTTTGTGATTTCTTCGGTGTTGGTACCATTCATTTAAGTGATCATCATTCATTTGTTCTGTTTTTCAATTCCACTTCTACACAAATATAAAACTTATATGAACTAAGCATTCAATAAATTCAATACAACGATTTATGAATTAATGGAATCAAACAACAAACCAATTATGCTAAATTTCAAAGAACACTCTAAACATCAATAAATAGATGAATTATTTTACTTGGTAACTTGCAAAAATTAATCGAATACAAGTATCTTTAACACGGAAAAATTAATTTTAAAATTGTTGAATAATTCACATTTTTAAATTAATCTAGCATTTAAAAAATAAATAGTATTATAAATATAATCAACCAAAAACACCACCTATGAAACACAATTTTGGAGCAGGTCCATGTATTTTACCTCAAAACGTATTCCAACAAGCTGCTGCTGCAGTTTTAGATTTCAATGGATTATCAATTCTAGAAGTATCACACCGTCACAAAGACTTTGTGGCAGTAATGGATGAAGCCATCGATTTAGTGAAAAAAGCATTGAATGTCCCTGAAGGTTACTCAGTAGCATTTTTACAAGGCGGTGCAACTTTAGGTTTCACAATTGCTGCATTGACAATGATGCGAGAAAATAAGCGTGCAGGGTACTTAAATACAGGCACTTGGGCTAGTGGCGCAATCAAAGAAGCTAAAAAAGTAGGTGTTGACGTAGTAACTATAGCAAGTTCTGAAGATAAAAATTTCAACTATATCCCTAAAGATTATTCAATCCCTTCAGGATTAGACTACTTACATTACACTTCGAATAATACCATTTATGGAACACAATTCAAATCAGCACCTGTTACTGATCTTCCATTGATTTGTGACATGTCGTCTGACATTTTTTCAAAAGAAATCAATGTTTCAGACTTTGATTTAATTTATGCAGGAGCACAAAAAAACCTTGGACCTGCAGGTGCAACATTATATATCGTAAAAGATAGTGTACTAGGAAAATCAACTTCTCCATTTTTACCATCTTATCTAGATTTGAAATTGCACGTTGAAAAAGAATCAATGTACAATACACCACCAGTTTTCTCGGTTTATGTTGCGATGTTAAATCTTAAAGACCTAATTGCTAACGGTGGAGTAAAAGCGAAAGAACAAGAAAACAATGATAAAGCTGCATTATTGTACAATGAGATTGATTCAAACCCATTATTTTTTGGCACAGTAGCAACTGAAGACAGGTCTGCAATGAACGTATGTTTTAAACTGCATGATGAAAGTTTGGCGACAGAATTCGATGTACTTTGGAAATCAGCAGGTATCGTTGGCTTACCAGGACATAGATCTGTTGGAGGTTATAGAGCTTCAATGTACAACGCTCTTCCTTTATCAAGTGTTCAAGTATTGGTAGATATAATGAAAAATTTCTCACAAACAAATGGATAAAATGAAAATATTAGCAAACGACGGAATTTCTAACGAAGGTAAATTAGCCTTAGAAAACGCAGGTTTTATAGTAATTACAGACAAAGTAGATCAAGCTGATTTAGCAACAAAAATCAACGAAGAAAACTACGAAATTGTTTTAGTTCGAAGCGCAACAACTGTCCGTAAAGAAGTAGTTGATCAATGTCCAGGCCTGAAGTTAATCGGTCGTGGAGGCGTTGGAATGGACAATATTGATGTGGCTTATGCTCGAGAAAAAGGAATTCATGTTATCAACACACCTGGTTCTTCCTCTCAATCTGTTGCTGAATTAGTAATGGGTCAACTTTTTTCTATCTCACGTTTTTTAAATGATTCATTTAAAAATATGGAGTCAGGCGATTTTAACACTTTGAAAAAAAACTACGCAAAAGGAGTTGAACTTAGAGGTAAAACAATTGGGATTATAGGTTTTGGAAGAATTGGTCAATCCCTTGCTAGTTACGCACTGGGAATAGGAATGAATGTTATCGGTCTTGAAATCAGCGAAAAAGAAGTGGAAATCACCTTGGAACAAATCCCTTCAAGTCCTAAAGTGACTGTTAAAGTTGAATCAGATTGGAACAAAGTACTGCCTCAATGTGATTATCTTTCTCTTCACATACCTAAACAAGCAAATGGTGAAGCTGTAATTAATGAAAAAGAATTTGCTATCATGAAAAAAGGCGTTCGTATTGTGAATGCTGCTCGAGGTGGTGTTATCAATGAAAATGCATTATTAACAGCACTTGACAATGGAATAGTAGCATATGCTGCACTTGATGTATTTGAAAATGAACCAACGCCAAATAAGTCCCTTTTATCACACCCAAGAATTGCAACTACACCACATATCGGTGC